>NZ_JBNUPL010000009.1:0-63351 GCF_050409445.1 Facklamia sp. P13055 | reverse complement strand
TCCAGACCTGGGGAGCGACTTATCCAAAGTTGGCTGAACAATTGAGACTAAAAAAATCTTTTCTCATTTATGCATTTTCCCAAGGAAATATGGGCATCCCTTTATACCAACAAACTATCAGAGGCCTTCAATAAACAATTGAAGAAAAGAACGAAAGTTAAGGAACAGTTTCCCCATGAAGCCTCTCTGGAAAAAGCAGTCTATTGTTATATTACCGAGTATAACGCAAAGTTTAGACAGCGAATTCATAAAGGATTTGGGAAAGTTACCTTTGAACTTCGAAATCTTTTGGATCAAAGAAGACCAATTAACGAGACGAAATTAAGAGAAGGCATCACAAAGCCCCAAGTATCTTAATGGACTAAACTAGCGCCCATTGGTTGCTTCCCTCGCATTTTAGATGACCTATCGATCTCAAAGATACTAACAAATCTATAGGGCGGTCGAAAGCTCTTCTAAAATGCGAGGTTAGGATCGGAAATAATCGGAATGTTGATAAAATAATTACAATCTTATAATGTAGGTTACACAATTTATTTGACACTACCGTGTTGCACTTGTTATGATAATTTATCTTTTTAAAACAAACCAAGCATACAGTGCAAATCCTCCTATCATAATAATCAAAGTTAAAATTTGCTTTAACTCGTAGGGAAGAGGCGATAGATTTAAAAGATATTCTGGTAGTGTAATTAACAAAAGTGTTACGAGTAAAACCGCTGTTTTGGACCAAATTGATAATAAAATTAAGTTCAAAACCATAATAGACCCAATGAGAAGGCTGACGGTAGAGTCTAATGTTATAACTGGTGTTTGAGTCATACTATCTACATAATATAAAGCAACATAGGCAGCTATAGTTACAAGTGAAATAATAGCAAATACTAAATACTTCATTTTGTCTGATAATCTAGCTGGAATAATATTTCTAAAAGCAGCAAGCACTGCAACAATAAATGCTCCAGCAATAACTAAATGACCCATAATCTCTAGAATCGAAAAAGAGAATTCGCCTCTCATCAAATTAGGTAAGATAATGAAAGAATAGGATGCAACCATAATGCCAATAATATTCTTAATAGCAGAACGGTGATCAACTAACATTTCATTGGCTATTGACCTCATATAATCTTTAGGCGACGAACCAATAATATGCTCAATCGGCTTCCCTTGGCCTTCAGCTTGTATGAGATGATCTTCTAACTCACTAACTATCTCCTCAATCTCATTCGTTTCCTTACCTTTAGAAACTAAGTATACGGTTAGATTTTCTAAAAACTCTTTACTTTGTTTCGATAGTTGAGTATTATTTTCCATTTGTTCCATCTCCTTTATCACTATCCGTGTACGACTCTCTATTTAAAACCTTGTTAACGCTACTTTGAAGGTTTTCCCAGCGCTTAATAAAATGATCCAATTCATCTGCGCCTTTTTCAGTCAGGGAATAATATTTCCTTTTGGGACCTGCTGTGGATTTTTTTAGTGTCGATGATACTAAACCCTCTCTTTTCATTCGCATTAATAAAGGATAGATCGTACCCTCACTCATCGAATGAAAACCATAACGGGATAATTTTTCTGCCAGTTCATAACCATATACTTCTTTATTTTTTATAATCATCAGAATGCATCCATCAATGACTCCTTTTAACATTTGTGTAGAAGACAAATTACCCCTCCTTTTACAGAACGAATTCACTATCTTGTATTACATAGTATTTTAAGATTATTATACAGCTAGCTACCTTGTAATGCAAGAGTTAGTTTAAAATTCAATTACCCCTTCTTAAAGATGAGGTGACTCTTCTAATATTAAGTTTTGGTGAATTGTAAAATGAACTTAGCCATATAAATTAGAATAAGAGCCAGTGAGTCTGCTAATCTATGTAGTAACAACACAGACATAGAATAGCAGACTCCACATGGCTCAAACCGAGCAATCACTCGGTTACTCGGACGTTCACCTCAGACCATTCATACAAAAGTGAAACGCGGGGCAGTTACTCAGAAACGCAAACAATCTGTAAACGGAAAGACTTATCTCTACTTCAGGGATGTCTATAGTGCTGCTGCGGGACAAGCGGCGTATGACCCCTTGCATGAGGGAACGGGACGACAACCTAAGTGGGTCAATAGTAAGGACTTTATCGATTGGGCGGATAAGGCTACTCAGTGAGAGGTGGAGCCCTGATGCGGTTGTTGGTTACGCTGAACGTCATAAATTGTTCTGTGAAGACTTGATCCCTTGCACAAAAACGCTTTATAACTGGATCAATGCGGGTCTCATGCGAACGAAGAATAGTGATTTACCTGAAAAGGTATCACGCAAACCGCACAAGGCTTTTGAACCTGGACCCAGACGCCGCAAAATCCTGGGCAAATCGGTTGAAGAACGCCCCCAGAAAGTGGAAGACCGTGAGAAATGGGGACACTGGGAAATCGATACTGTGGTAGGTCCGCATGGTGAAGAGGACCCTGCCTTATTGACGTTGGTTAAACGACACTCACGCTTTGAGTGGCTTATTTTGATTAAGAATCAGACAAGTCAGGTCGTTTATCAAGCGATCACTCAACTCATGAACTCCCTAGGAGAGGAAGCTGAGCGACTTTTTAAGACTTTTACAAGTAATAACGGTTCAGAATTCAGCTCACTCACAAAAGCCGTCTCCTCTGTAGCTGAGGTCTACTTCGCTCACCCTTACTCATCTTGGGAGCGTGGCACCAGTGAAAACCCACACCGTCTCGTTCGACGCTATATACCAAAAGGGGAGTCTTTAGCTAGGTATACACAGGTAGATATTGATCGCATTCAACAATGGATGAATGACAGGCCCCGGAAGCTATTAGGTTACGCCACGGCTCACGAAGTGTTTGTTAAGGCGTGGAAGAATGAACAGAAAACAGCTTGACGTGAGGGCTTGACAAGGAGCCTCCTTCGCCATGGTTTCCTAGCGTAAACGCCAGATAAACCGCTCAGCCCATCAGGCTACCATGGCTCAGCTCCTTATCAAACCCTCACAGAAAGATTAAACAACTACACGGATCATTGAACTCACACTTCTCATGGGCGAGGACTCCTTTGTACTAGGTGGCTAAGTTGTATTTGCAATTTATATCTAAATAACAATTATAGTACGCGTCATAAGCAACATCTCTATTTTTAGTTTGCGTCTTGGTCGCGTATAAGGAACACCAGTGTATTTTCATATTTTTATAGAAAATGTGCATTGATAGGCGTTGTGTACCCTGCATCTGCTATTAAATAAGTCGGATTAAAAGAAGGGATTTTTTCAAATAAGAAGGGGAAAGCCAGTGTATCGTAGGTATTTCCTGAATGGACACTATAAGCTAATACCCATCCCCTTGCGATCGCAAGCTGTTTGAATAGTATAGGCAAAAACTTGGCCATGGTCCCCTTTATGAAACCACCCTACCTCCGAATCATTGGGACTGATTGTTTGGGACTTTGTTAAGGTCTCCTTTTTTGTGTTTTTTAGCGACTTTTTTCTATGAATCATCCGATCTGCTTGAACAGCTTCCAGCATTTCATCTGCCAACCATTTGGCTTGTACCGGCACTTCTTCGTTGGTATATTTCCGGCCATTCGCACAAGCTTTGACGTGAGTACATCCATAAAAACTGCTTGGGTATCGACTACTCCTGCCTCCAAACACTGCGTGAGTATCTGGCTAAAAATCTGTTGGGCGATTCTTGTTCCTTCAAAACGCCACTTGTAATTCTTTCCAAAGGTTGAAAAATGGGGCACTGAATCCGTGAGAGATAATCCTAAGAACCAGCGATAAGCAACATTCACTTGAATTTCTTGAATGGTTTGGCGCATGCTTGGAATACCTTAGAGATGTTGAATGATGAGATTTTGATAAGCGTAATCGGATCAAAACTTGGACGTCCACTATCCAAACAATAGACATCTTCTACTAAAGCATAGTTGAATGAAAAATTTATAGGGCGATCAATTTTTCTCAGAAGATGGTCTTCAAGAACGAGTTCTTCAAGGGCATGAAAAGCGATCTGATTACGTGCTTCAAATGTTTTACTATCGGCATTAACTGACATCATGGAAATCACCCATTTTCTTTTTATTATACATAAAAAAGCCCTCTAAATCACTATAAGTTGTGATCTAGAGGGTTCTATCTACATACTGATATCTCCCTAACGGAAGATGTTTAAGTATAAATGATATTCATATAATAAAAATAGGTGCATCATTTATTTACGTTTTGGTCCCAAATATTCTGAATCATCAAAGCCTAAAATTACTGAAAAAAGTGGGAATCCGAAAAGAAGCCCGAGACCATATCCAACACCCTTTCCAAACACTTTTGCTAAGTCTAAACAAAACATGATGATAAAATAGATATTTGCTAGCGGAACTAATAGCCATAACACTTTCCATCCATTACCGTATACAATTTTAAATTGAATATATAGTTGATAAATAGGGATCAGTGACTTCCACCCAGCTTCACCAGCCTTTTCAAAAAGTTTCCACATACCTACAATAAAAATAATTACAAATACCATGTATAGTATACTTGAAAAACCGTCTGACATATTTCCCATTTACTCACTCTCCTTCTTATATTTTTTAAGTATACTATATAAAATTAAAAATAACTAATAAAATTTAAAAACAAAAAACACCTTCCAATAAAGGAAAGTGTCTTGAATATCTGCTGTAATAATGATTGGTACTCGATTCCTGCGGAATCTCCGTCCCATAGCACATTCGTAAGGGAACAAGTTCGCAACGACTGTCCTAACGTTTTGAGAATTGAGAAGCTTTACGAGCTTTCTTAAGACCTGGTTTTTTACGTTCTACCATACGAGGGTCACGTGTTAGAAGTCCAGCTGATTTTAATGCAGGACGGAAGTCTGGATCGACGTTTAATAATGCACGTGCGATTCCGTGACGAATGGCACCTGATTGACCAGAGAAGCCTCCACCTTTTACGTTCACAATAACATCATAAGATCCTAAAGTTTCAGTAGCGTTGAATGGTTGGTTGATTACTTCGTGTAAGTGAGCAAATGGAATGTATTCTTCCAAAGGCTTACCATTCACAGTGAATTCACCAGTTCCTGGTACTAAGCGTACGCGTGCTGATGAGTTTTTACGACGACCTGTTCCTAAGTATTGTACTGTAGCCATTTAATCCCTCCTTATATTAATGTATTGATGTCTAATTTTTTAGGTTGTTGAGCGGCATGGTTATGCTCTGAACCTTCATAGACAAAAAGTTTAGTGAATTGTTTGCGACCTAAACGGTTGTCTGGTAACATTCCTTTTACTGAACGTTCGATTAAGCGTGTAGGTTTCTTGTCGCGCATTTCACCTGCTGTAGTGACACGCATTCCACCAGGATGTCCTGAGTAATTATAATATTTCTTGTCTGTTGCTTTTTTACCAGTTAAGGCAATTTTTTCAGCATTAATTACGATTACAAAGTCACCTGTATCCACGTGTGGGGTATAGGTGGGTTTATTTTTTCCGCGTAAGATTGATGCAACAACAGTTGAAAGGCGTCCCAATGGGATATCTGTGGCATCTAATAATACCCAGTTGCGTTCAACTTCGTTCTTTTTAGCCATATATGTTTGACGCACGTTGTTTTCCTCCAATATTTGTCTAGTTGTTTACGGTTACGATGAGTTTCCGGGGCTCATGTGTGGGGTAAACAATACCGTCAACTATTATATTCCTTATTAACCCCTAATGTCAAGCGATTTTCTCACACTGCTTCAAATTTATTTTGCTTTCGATCAACAGTCATTTGCCTTCATGGTATAATCATTTCAAAGGAAGTGAAATTTATGAAAGCTCAAGAAAGACGCCAAGCCATTTTAGCATTCTTAAAAGAACAAAGCGAAGCGATAACGGCCAATGAGTTAGCTAGTCGTTATCAAGTCAGTCGTCAGGTAATTGTTGGAGATATTGCTTTATTACGTGCCCATCATAAAGTAGAAATTTTAGCCACTAATCAGGGATATTTAATTCCTTCTTCCCCGATTAACAATACTGCTACTAAGGGGTATACGGGGGTGATTGTTTGTCGTCATGATGATAGTCAAATGCGGCTAGAGTTAGAAACAATATTAGCCTATCAGGGTAAAGTGCTTGATGTGCAAATAGAGCATCCGGTTTATGGTTTATTGTCTGCTGCCCTTCATATTCATTCGCAAGCTGATCTTGAAGCCTTTCTAGAACGTATGGCAACTTATGAAGGTGAAATGTTAGCATCCTTAACGGATGGTATTCATTCACATACCATACAGGTGCCTAGTCTAAAAGAATTTAAGCTAATCGAAAATGCTTTGTCACAAGAAAAAATCCTCTATGTATAGACAGGTGTCTTGACACCATTATAGATTGTTGTTAAACTGCTTTTATAGTAAATTTTTTGGAGGTTCTTATGTCTCAAACTACTCGCTTATCTAAAACACGCCAATTGACGTTCGCTAGCTTACTCACAGCAATTGGTATTATCATACCAATGGTTATGCCACTTAAAATTGTGATTCCTCCTGCTTCTTATACTTTGGCTAGTCATGTGGCAATTTTTATGGCCATGTTTATTTCGCCTTTTACAGCTGTTTTAGTAAGTTTAGGTACTAGTCTGGGATTTCAATTAGCTGGCTTTCCTATGATTATTGTTGCAAGAGCTGCTTCGCACGTTGTATTTGCTTTTGTTGGCGCTAAAATGCTTCAACAAAAACCGCAATGGTTAGCAACAAGTCGCAATAAATGGACGTTTTCTTTCATCATCAACTTAATTCATGCGGTTGCTGAAGTATTCGTCGTCTATGTGATCACCCAAGCAGGTTTTAGCCAAGCCAGTGAAAACTTCTTATATGTTTTAATTGTTCTAGTGGGTGGAGGAACTCTTATCCACGGCATGGTTGATTATTTCTTAAGTGATTATTTCGCTAAACAATTAGCAACACGAGCTAAAATTCCTGTCTATCCAATGGTATAGTAAATTCTATATACTAAAAGGCAAGTGGAAACACTTTGCCTTTTATTTTTTTCCTATGATACAATCAAAACAAATGCCTAGCGAGGAGGAAAATGATGAATCACCCTGATGTTATTGTTATTGGTGGAGGCACTAGCGGAATGATGGCAGCAATCCACGCTGGCATGAATGGCGCGCGTGTGCTGTTACTTGAAAAAAATTATAAATTAGGACGCAAATTAATTCTTACCGGAGGAGGCCGCTGTAATGTCACCAATCGTTCACCTCGTGAAGTATTCATTGACCATATTCCAGGTAATGGTAAGTTTCTTTATTCTGTATTAGAACAATTTGATTCACAAGATATAATCGATTTTTTTCAAACACGAGGTGTTCGCTTAAAAGAAGAAGATCATGGGCGGATGTTTCCCATTTCGGACTCTGCGCGCACCATTCGCGACTGTTTAATTAATGAGATGAAACATTATGCCATTGAAGTAATTGCTGGTGAACCTGTTGAAGAAGTTCTGTATAATCAAGAAACAGCTTCTGTTAGAGGTGTTCAAACCAGCAAAGCGACATATACTGCCAAAGCTGTCATCTTAGCCTCAGGCGGCAAGGCCTATCCTCGCACCGGTTCGACAGGAGATGGCTATCGATGGGCCAAAGACGCTGGTCACAGTTTGACGGATTTTTATGCCACTGAAGTCCCCTTATTATCCAACGATTCCTTTGTTCAAGACAAGTCATTACAAGGTATTTCATTGAGGGACGTTAATGTCAAAGTACTAGATAAAAAAGGGAAAACAATTGTTTCCCATCAAATGGATATGATTTTTACCCACTTTGGTTATTCAGGACCAGCTATTTTAAGATGCTCCGGCCATGTCAATTTATACCTTAAAGAAAGCCAAGAAAAAATTGCGAATCTAACCATTGATCTTATCCCATATATTTCATATGAAGAGCTCAAGAAACTGGCAGAAGAACAAAGAGAAAAGCAAGTTGATAACATTCTGCGCCAATGGTTACCTGACAAACTAAATGGCTTGATTCAAAAACAAGTAGGAATCCAAGAAAAGTCAGCTTATAAGCAAGTCAACCATTCTATTCAAGAAGCGCTGTGGAAACGAGTCAAAGCTTTTCCACTCACTGTTTATGGCAGTCAACCACTTGAAAAAGGTTTTGTAACGGGTGGAGGGGTTAACTTAAAAGAAATCACCCCTCAAACCATGGCGTCTAAATTAATGAAAGGCCTCTATTTCTGTGGTGAAATCATTGACATTAATGGATATACAGGTGGCTATAACATTACAGCTGCTTTTGCAACAGGTGCTGTTTCTGGACAACACGCAGCTTGGTTCAGTCTTTCTTCGTAAAGAGTTTATATTTTTCATTGCAATAAAAAACATCGCAGCCAAGGCTTGCGATGTTTTTGTCTTTATCTATTTTTATTCAGCACTTGTTTCTTCAGTACTCTCAGCGTCGCTATCCTTATCTTCATCTTCTAATTCAAAAGCTTTCGGATTCGATACAATTAACACGCCATTTACAACCATTGATTCAGCTGGTAAATCGTTCCATTGTCTCAATTGGTCAATACTTACTTCATACTTGTCTGCTAAAACTTCGAGTGTCTCGCCAGGAGCTACTTGATGGTAGTCTACCCATGGATTAGTGACAGCAATTTCTTCACCAATATAGACCACGTTGTCAAGTAAACCGTTCCATTCACGAAGCGCTTCAACCGAAACTTCGAATTGATTCGCTATACTTTCTAAGGAATCTTCTTCAGTCACCTTATAAATACTCGGTGCCTTTTCAGGATGGGAAAGGGTTAATTCTGTTCCTTGCTCAATTTCTTTACCTTCTTCTAATTCGCTCCATTCAATAATTTGAGCTTCTGTTACTGGGTAAACCTCTAATAAGTCTTGAATTCTTTCGTCTTCCATTAAAGTATGCTTAATTGGATAAATTTCTTCTAATGGGCGAGCTTGTTTAAAGACTGTAATCGCTTGGCTTGGATCCTTCAAGTAAAGAATATCTCCTACTTCAATCGCATCATTTAAGAGGCCGTTCCATTGGCGTAAATCATTTTCATTAATGTCATTAGCCTTTGCAATATCAGCCAATTTTTCCCCTTCAGTCACTTCATGAGTCGGCAAGTCAATACTTTCAGGATCTAGCGCCTTGGTTCTCGGATCAGTGAGTTTATCTTCATCTTTTTGTAAAGTTTTAGGTTTGCGAATATTCACTTCGCGCGGCTCCTTTTTAAGAGTCTTTGGTTTTTCATTATTAATACCTAGCCCATCGCTTTGTGGTTGAGAATCACTGGATGTATCTGGCGTGGTGGTTAATTGATTACCTGTTGAGTTATTAGAAGTTGTGTTAGTTTGACTTGGTACATAATTGGAGCCTGAGCTTGGTAAATAAATCACTTCACCAGGGTAGATCATGGTATCTGTTCGACCATTAAAAGCCATCAGTTGACGGCCAGTCATACCATAGGCTTGAGCAATAGTATCAAAGTTGTCCCCCGCCACAACCGTGTAAGCATTGGATGAGTAAGACGGTTGACTTGGACGGTTGGGATTTGTAAGATCAGTTGATCCGTTAGATGTTACTGCTAGTTTATCTCCCGGATAGATTAAATCTGAAACTAAGCCGTTCCATGCCACTAACTGATTAACAGTCACACCATATCTTAAAGCAATGGTATAAAGGCTATCACCTTTATTAACAACATACGAACCTTGATTGTTGGATCCTTGATTAGCCCCCCCAGGTGTTACAGAAGTAGTTCCTCCATCAGCTACTGCTAATAAGTCCCCTACATCAATAAAGTCGGAGGACAGCCCGTTCATAGCCTTTAACTGACTAACCGTTAAGCCGTAGGCATTAGCAATTTTATAAAGACTGTCGCCTTTTTGAACCACATAAGTGGCTGGATTTTCTTTCACTACCGGTGGCTGACTTGGTTGATCTGATGTATTTGAACCATTTAAAGCTAAACGATCACCTACATCTATATAGTTACCTGTGAGACCATTAAAAGATCGTAATTGATCGACGGATAAACCGAATTTATTTGCAATGGAATAGAGGGTATCCCCTTTTTTTACGACATAATAACCTGCCTCCTCTTGATTACTACTTTTGTCTCCTCCATCCATACTCACAATCAATTGAGTACCTATATCGATAGTTGTTCTTGATAAGCCATTTAAAGCCATTAAGTCTTGTTCAGACAAACCATATTTACGAGCTATGCTATAAATCGTATCGCCTTTTTCGACCACATGGGTGGTATTGGCTGATGCTTGAGTCAAGCCCATTAAAGTGATAACAGACAAGCAAATAGCCGATTTATTGATCAGCTGTTGAATTGTTTTCTTCATCTATGAGAACCCCCTTTTTTAATAGTTTTGTTTAGTAACTATAGTATAACATGCCCCAATAAGCAGGCAAAGTTATTCTACCGGAAATCATTTTAGATTCATACTTTTGTCATTAATTATTAACACGACAGTAAGATTATCTATTCAATTTATTATTTTTTTATATGAATCCTTATGCTATATAAAATTTTATATAAGTGGCTATTTTGGTTCGCCTTTCTATTGAAATAAGAATTACTATATGGTATTTTCAACTTGTTTGATAAATATTTTTTGGTGGTGATATTCTTGTCGTTAAATTTTAAGATAAGTATTAAAGTTGCTCCGTGTCATCGTCATTATTTTGCATTTCTTCATCAAGCGCTAAGTAAAGCTCATTACCTCCCATCTCATTATTCAATTATCCCCATACTCTTATGCGACTTAAGTTCAGCCCATATCAATGTTAATACTCTAATCATTGATAGCAACGGAGATTTTTGGTACTCCAACCAATCCTTAGAACAAATTTCACACAATATACTCCAAGACCAACACCTCTTCATACCTTTTAATAGTTGTTTAGATAGCCTTCTTTGGCTCAATTTACGCTATTGCTCCTATTTTAATACACTCGAAGATCATACTAATCGACAAACGGTTATCAAATACGGCTTCTTCTACTATCAATTAAATACTGATCGTAACTTATCTTTTATCTATCCCTTATCCATTCGATACCAAGCTTTATCTTTTAATAGCAATCGCCCTTATAACCCTCCTTCTATCTACTCTTTTAATCACTTTGTAGATTTCAGCCTATAAATAGGCATAAACTTTTTAGTTAGAAAATAAAAAAACTTGATTGTCGCTACTAAACGACAATCAAGTTTTTTAAAAGAGTCCAAAGAATCTTTTTTTCTTTTTTCTTATTGATTTTGAGTGTTTAGCTTCTAACTTATGAATGGGATCTCCGTTAAAGATATCCCGAGCATTTTGTAAGAAGTAGTCGACCTTTGCCTGACCAAAATCTTGTTCTAGTTGATTAAATGCAGCCTTCATATTAAATGGTCGAAAATCCACATGGTGGACGTCAGAAGCAATAACATGTGCTAAATTAAGTTCAATCATTTCTCTTGCTGTTTTTTGAAATTTTTCACCATATAAGCCCACATAAGAAGAAGAAGTGATTTGTGATAAACATCCCATCTGAATTAAGTCATATAAATCCTCATAATTTTCAGCTAATTGATGATTTCTTTCTGGATGCGCAATTAAAGGTGTTATTCCCATATCAATTAACTGCAATAACATTTTAGGCGCAAATTCTGGGACTTTAGCAGTTGGAAATTCAATCAAATAATATTTATCCGATCCATCTAGAGATAATAAATCACCATTATAATAATCTTCCATAAATTGCTTGGTTAAGCGTATTTCTTGACCGGGATACACTTTAACTTGTAGGCCAGCTCTTTCGTAATCAGCAGATAATTTGTCCGTAAATTTTATAACATCCTCTTTATGATTAATAAATTGACCATTACGATGGTGGGGGGTTAAAACAATATGTTGGACCCCTTCTTCTTGACCCATTTTAGCTAGGTAAATAGAATCTTCTAGCGTTTGCGCCCCATCGTCTACTCCGGGTATAAGATGTGAATGTAAATCAACAATCATTTTTATTACTCACCCTTGCTATCTTTTTCGGAATCATGTCCATAACCATAACCATAATATGAATAATAGCCTGATCCTTCTTCACGCGGAACACCATTCATAACATATCCTAAAATATTCGCATTGACATTATCTAAGATTTCTTTCGCTTGGCGTACTTCCTCACGACGAACATAGCCATAACGTAATACCATCAAAATACCATCCACACGTGTTGCTAAAATTTGTGGATCAGCCACAGCAGTAATAGGTGGCGTATCATAGATTATCAAATCAAAATATTGATTCAACTCATGCATAATGGATGTCATACGAGCTGAACCGAGTAATTCTGAAGGGTTCGGCGGAATAGGTCCACACGGCAATAAGTAAAGACCTGTTTCGGGATTATGTTGAACTACCTGATTAAATTTGACCTCAGGATTGGCAATTAAGGTTGACAGTCCTTCTTTATTATCGATTCTAAAAGTTCGATGAAGGGTTGGCTTACGCATATCCGCATCAACAATCAAAACCTTTTTCTCTGTTTGAGCCATAACAACCGCTAAGTTTGCTGAAACGGTCGACTTGCCTTCAGCCGGAATACAAGAAGAAATTAGTAAACTCTTAAGCTTCCGATCGACTTGAGCAAATTCAATATTCGTACGGATGGCACGGAATTGCTCCGCATTAATAGATTGAGGAGATGTATAAGTAATTAAAGAGATTCCAAATTCTTGATCTTTTAATAATTTGCTTTCTTTTTTCTTTCGAGTATTAAACATGCTAAACCTTCTTTCTAGTCCGTTTTTGTGATTTACTACTTGCTATACGAGAACTTTTCACTTCTTTACTTGAAAGTTGATAAATATGTCCTAAATCATTCATTCCTAGACTTGCCATAAATTCATCATCTTTGACGGTTGTGTCAGAAATTTCGGATAATAAAATAATTAAGATGGCAATCGCCAGACCCATTAGGGCCCCAATAATTGAATAAATTGGCAAACTAGGAGAAACTCGGTTTGGGTTAAAGGAAGCTGGAGAAAGAATAAAAATGTTGGTATCTTCTCCCCCATAAATATCGCTGACTGTTTCTTCAAAAACTGTAATCACATTATAAAGAACATTTTGAGCAGCTTGAGGGGACTCAAGCTGAACGGAAACATAAAAAGCTTGTGAGTTTGGTGATTGTTCCACCGTAATAGCATCTTTTAAATCTCCTACCGAATAAGCCTTATTGGCATCATCGCTCACTCGATTAAGAACACTGTCACCCGTGATAATATCGCGGTAAGTATTAATCAACTGTGAGTTAGCTTGTAATTCACTGTATTGGATAGGCGATTGTCCCATTCGCTCTTCTGATTGATTCACTAAAAGCTGAGCCGTTGAGCGGTAATTAGGTGTTACAAATAAAATCATAAAAGCAATCGCCAAAATGATCCCTAAGAGAATTAAACTAAATATTTTAAAAGCATGCTTAGTAAATAATTTCCATAAATCTTTTAAGCTAATTTCTTCTTGTTGCATGTTAACCTCCGTATTGTGTGCTATCATTAGCAAATTTTATTATCTTTTCTTTCATAATTTTAGGCTGATGAACCGCCTCTTTCAAACTTTCGACAAATTCCAAAGTCTCTTGTAGTGGAATTGGTACAACTTTTCCAACAAATATTTGATCATTTAATTGATTTTCAACAAGTTCTGATCCGGTCAATAATTCTTCATAAAGCTTCTCACCTGGTCGAATACCTGACTCTCGAATACCGATTTCTTCAACTGTATGCCCGGAAAGGAGAATCATTTTCTTGGCTAAATCAAGAATTTTAACAGGTTCCCCCATGTCAAGGATAAAAACTTCACCATCTTGGGCAAAAGTTCCAGCAAAAACAACTAATTGGCTGGCTTCTGGAATAGTCATAAAATAGCGAATCATTCTAAAATCTGTAACTAACACAGGACCTCCAGCGGCTATTTGCTTTTTAAAAGCAGGAACAACACTGCCTCGACTGCCCAGTACATTTCCAAAACGAACTGCACAATAAAGGGATGCTGACTGCTTGTTCATGCCAGTGATAATTAACTCAGCTACTCGTTTAGTCGCTCCCATAATATTAGGGGGATTGACCGCTTTATCCGTAGATATCATTACCATTTTAGACACTCTAGCTTGATCGACAGCTCGTGCGACATTGTATGTGCCCAAAATATTATTTTTATAAGCTTCGACCGGGTTAGCTTCCATTAAAGGTACGTGTTTGTGAGCAGCCGCGTGATAGATAATATCAGGTTGATATTCTTTAAATATTTCTAATAGACGGTCATAGTCTTGGATATCCGCAATAACCGGAATATATTGAATCATACGTTCGTTATAAGTTTTAATCATCTCATGATAGATAAGATAGATAGAGTTCTCCCCATGCCCTAATAAAATAACTTTTGCTGGATTATGTTTAGAAATTTGACGGGTTATTTCAGATCCGATAGACCCTCCTGCTCCCGTTATTAGAATGGTTTTCCCTTCTAATTCCTTTCTCATAGCAGTTTCGTCTAGTTCGATTTCCTGACGGCCCAAAAGGTCTGAAATCTTAATTTCACGCATGGATTCTTTTGGTTGATGGATTCCTAATAAAACGTCTTCAACTTTTGGCATATTATAAACGCGCACACCTAATTCGTTACAATAACGAAGTATTTCTTCATATTTTTCTGGTTTCAGGGAAGGAATAGCAATGACAGCTTTTACGATATTGTACTGCTTAGTTAATTCCGTAAGTTGTTCTAAGCCCCCTACTACCTCGACGCCTCCTATATTCATACCAATTTTAGAGTGGTCTTCATCTAGGATAGCAACCACTTTTTCGTTTCTTGGATGACGTTGGTAAGCATTCATAAAAAGTGATCCACCGTCTCCTGCTCCAATTAATACAATATTTTCTCTATTTTTGTTATCGATATTAGTGACTCTGTTTTTAGTGTGATAAATATATTGCCATAATATTCGTAAAGCACTGATTGCAACTCCTGCTAGACCTGCTACTATAATTAAATAGCGAAAAGAGAGCCATTTAAGCACTATAGATAAAATCAACCCAGAAATTAAATTGGCAAAAATAACAATTAAAAATAAAAGCGAAAAGTCGACCATAGTCGCATAGCGCTTTATACGTGAATCGACTTTAAAATGTTTAGAGACTGCATAATATAAACCAAAGGACAATAATAAATGTCCCACATAAAACTGCATTGGGACTTTGAATATACCTAAAAAAATGACTAAAGCAACAATTGTTGCTAGACAAAAAGCTAAAAGGTCACTGACTGCCCATATCAATCGTTTGTGGGCAAAAGGTAGGTTTTCTACCCATTGAACGAAACGAAGTGATAACGTCTCTTGGTTTCTTAACATGCTTTCATTCCTCACTATAATCTATTAGCTATATAGAACATTATCTTTCTCTAGTACGTCCTAATTTTGATAGCCATATTATCTCTATCATTTTACCGATATTATTAGGCACTTTCAATGTGTTTAAGGACAAATTTCATTAAAACTATCTAATTATAGTCAGGAAAATAAAAAAAGCAAACGATTTAAGGTTAAAACCACCTTAAATCGTTTGCCTAATCAATTTATTTAATTGACTTACATCATACCCATACCTGGTTGGGCAGGCATTTCAGGTTCGTCTTTAGGAATTTCAGCTACGACAGCTTCAGTTGTTAATAATAAAGCGGCTACTGATGCAGCATTTTGTAAGGCTGAACGAGTTACCTTAGTTGGATCAACAATACCAGATTGAATCATATCTTCAAACTGATCCGTTGTTGCATTATAGCCTGTTCCTTCTTTTGAAGAAATAATTTTATTGACGATCACTGAGCCTTCACGACCTGCATTTTCAGCAATTTGACGAACAGGTTCTTCTAAAGCACGAACCACAATCTTCACCCCAGTTGCTTCATCATCAGTTTCTGTTTCTGTGGCAGCTACTTGATCTTTAATGATTAAGTAAGCTGCTCCTCCACCCGCTACGATTCCCTCTTCAACAGCAGCGCGAGTGGCATTTAATGCATCTTCAATACGTAATTTAACTTCTTTTTGTTCGGTTTCAGTTGCTGCTCCGACTTTAATGACTGCTACACCACCAGCTAATTTGGCTAAACGTTCTTGTAATTTTTCTTTGTCGTAGCTTGAAGTAGTTTCTTCTGCTTGGTGACGAATTAAAGCTACACGTTCTTTAATAGCTTCGGATGAACCAGCACCTTCAACAATCGTTGTGTCATCTTTAGTCACAGTCACTTTTCCAGCTGAACCTAAGTGGTCGATGGTTGCATCTTTTAATTCAAAGCCTAATTCTTCAGAAATTACAGTAGCTCCAGTAAGAATCGCAACATCTTCTAACATCGCTTTACGACGGTCTCCAAATCCTGGTGCTTTAACTGCAGCTACATTTAAAGTTCCGCGTAATTTATTTAAAACTAAAGTTGGTAAAGCTTCCCCTTCAACATCTTCAGCAATAATCAATAACGGACGGCCAGATTGCATTACTGCTTCTAATACTGGAAGCGCATCTTGAATGTTAGAAATCTTGCGGTCTGTAATTAAGATATATGGATTTTCTAAATCTGAAATCATTTTTTCATTATCGGTTACCATATATTGTGATAAGTAACCACGATCGAATTGCATACCTTCTACAACTGATAATTCAGTCTCAATGGTTTGAGAATCTTCAATAGTGATTACACCATCGTTGCCGACTTTTTCCATAGCATCAGCAATCAATTCGCCAACCTTTTGGTCTCCTGATGATACAGCTGCTACTTGTGCAATCGCTTCTTTAGAAGATACAGGTTGTGATAATTCTTCTAAAGCTGCTACAGCTGTCTTAGTTGCTTTATCAATTCCACGACGAATACCAACTGGGTTAGCACCTGCTGTAACGTTCTTCATTCCTTCACGTGCAATTGCTTGAGTTAAAACAGTGGCAGTCGTTGTTCCGTCTCCAGCTATATCATTGGTTTTTGAAGCTACTTCTTGCACTAATTGAGCACCCATATTTTCATAACGGTCTTCCAATTCTATTTCACGCGCAATGGTTACCCCGTCGTTTGTAATAAGTGGAGAACCGTAAGTCTTATCTAAGACAACGTTACGTCCCTTAGGGCCCATTGTTGTTTTAACCGTATCTGCTAATAAGTCTACCCCGCGCAATAAAGCTGCACGTGCGTCTTCTGAGAATTTCAATTCTTTTGCCATTTATACCGCTCCTTTATATCTTTTTCTATTGAGTTCTTTATTAAATATCTTTTATTCAATAATTGCTAAAGCTTCTTTTAATTCGATAATAATAAATTTTTCACCTTGGTCTTCAATCTCGGTCGCTGAATAAGATTTATAGATAACTTGATCGCCAACTTTAATTCCGTCTTCTGATTCTATTTCAGGACCAACCGATACTACTTCACCAATTTGTTGTTTTTCTTGAGCAGAGCTAGGTAACACAAAGCCGCTTGCTGTTGTTTCTTCGACTTCCTTTGGTTTTAGAACAATACGTTTTGCTAAAGGTTTCAACATGAAAATCCCTCCAAATTTTATTATTTAGCACTCTGTTGATATAAGTGCTAATCACAATTAATATATTAGACCATCTTTGATTAAAAAGCAAGAAATAGATATAAAAATCTCATTATTTTTTCCTAAAACCATAAAAAAACTTCTCACTATAAATAGTAAGAAGTCCAATCATTTTCTATTCTCTTGCTAACTGATCAGCAATTTCTTCTTGGTTAATGAAATAAATCAAGGTCTGCAGTTCATTGGTTAAATCAACATTTTGTACGCGAACACTTTCAGGTACTTCAAAACGTAATGGGGTAAAGTTCAAAACTCCCTTTATACCAGCAGCTATTAATCGTTCCATTATTTCGTCTGCATATTCTTGAGGAACAGTTAAGATAGCCACATCGATTGCTTGGATTTCTAATTGCTCTTCTAACTCATCAATCGAATAGATAGGAATGCCCGAATGGACAGTTCCAATCAAATCAGGATTGACATCAAAACCGGCACCAATTCTGACATTATTAGATTTTCTAAAGTTATAGTTTAATAAGGCATTCCCTAATGATCCAACTCCGATCAAGGCAGTGGTTGTTAGACGATCTTGATTGAGTGTCTTCCCAAAAAACTGAAGCAAATATTCCACATCATAACCATAGCCTCTTTTCCCAAGGGCTCCAAAATAAGAAAAATCACGCCGAATGGTCGCACTGTCAACTTTAACAGCATCACTGAGTTCGGTTGATGAAATGCGCGTCTTACCAGCATTGTATAAGTATCGCAAATAACGATGATAAATTGGCAAACGCTTGGCCGTCGCTCGTGGGATTTCTTTCACCATTCTACTTCCTCCGTTCATCCTAACTTTCACTTGTTTGTGTGTTTTCTCACAATTTGATAAGTCTAGTATATCATCAAACGAAGATAATGCCAATCAGTAGAGAGTCTTTTTTAAAAAAAATTCACAAACTTTTTAAAAAGCCAGTTGAATCGAAACTAGTGAGAGTTTAATAAGCGTGCTATAATGGGAGAGATTGAACAAAGGGGGATGGCCCGTGATTTTACTACAAGCAAACAATATCAGTCGTCGTTTTGCCGATGTGACTTTATACGAAGACGTTAACTTTTCGATTCAAGAACGTGACCGAATTGCATTGGTCGGACGTAATGGAACGGGTAAGTCGACTCTAATTAAACAAATCATTGGTGATGAACCCATCAATGATGGTCAATTTAGTCGTGCTAAAAAGCTAAACATCGGTTACTTAGAACAACATATAGCAGTAGATTCTCTTTTAACTGTTTGGGATGAAATGCTGTCTCTTTTTTCTAAAAAATTAGTTATGAGAGACCAAGCCCAAGAAATTGCTGACAAACTAGCGAATCTAGCTGATCAAGGTGATACTCAATCTATTTTATATCAAGAGACCTTGGCCCAATATGATCAAATTCAAATGGAATTACAAGCAAAAAATGTCTATCAAATCGAATCTACTATTCGAACTGTTCTTCATGGGTTTGGTTTTTATCCGGAGGATTATGATCAACCTATTCAAAGTCTATCTGGAGGCCAAAAGACTCGTATCGCCTTAGCCAGACTCTTATTACAAGACTATGACTTATTAATTCTGGATGAGCCTACCAACCATTTAGACATGCAGACTTTAAGCTGGTTAGAAAAGTTTTTAACCACCTATCAAGGCGCACTTTTAATCGTTTCTCACGATCGCTATTTTTTAGATAAAGTCGCAACTCAAATCTATGAAATTCGCGACCACCATCTACATCATTATCAAGGTAATTATTCTTTTTATGTCCAAGAAAAAGCAGCTCGCATGGAACACGCTCAAAAACAATATCTCAAACAGCAAGCTGAGATTAATCGTTTAGAAGAATTTGTCCAAAAAAACATTGCCCGTGCTTCCACTACTAAAAGAGCCCAAAGCCGACGCAAACAGTTAGAAAAGATGGACCGCATTGAAGCACCTAAACAAGATGCTAAGGCTCCTCGTATTCAATTTTCAATTGCCAAAGAATCGGGTGAAAAAGTTATTCAGGCAGAAAATTTGAGTATTGGTTATTCTCCTACAGATGTTCTTTGTCAAAACATCAACCTTGACCTGACCAAGCAAAATGCTATCGCTATTGTTGGTCCTAATGGAATTGGGAAAACGACTCTTCTAAAAACTCTTTTAGGCTATCTTCCAGTTATCGATGGTACAATTAAGAAGGGAACCAATGTCCAAATTGGCTACTACGACCAAAACGTCAACCATCTGTCTGGCGACGTTACCGTACTCGAGACCCTTTGGCGTGCTCATGATACAACAGATGAGTGGAAAATCCGTTCCATTTTAGGCTCTTTTCTTTTTAGTGGAGAAACGGTGGAAAAGAAAGTCAGTCTGCTCAGTGGTGGTGAAAAAGCTCGTTTAGCCTTAGCTCTTTTAGCGGCTGATCACGATAATACCCTATTGTTGGATGAGCCAACCAACCACTTAGATATTGATTCGAAAGAAGTCTTAGAAGAAGCACTCATTAACTTTAACGGAACGCTGCTATTTGTTTCTCATGATCGTTACTTTATTAATCGGATTGCTACTCATGTTTTAGAAATAGCTGCTGACAAGAGCCAGCTTTATCTTGGCGATTATGATTACTATTTAGCTAAAAAAGAAGAATTTGAAGCCTTTGAAGCAGCTGAGGAAAATAAGAATGGGCAAAAAGAAGAACTTATCTCTGCTGGTCAGCTGTCTTATGAAGAAAATAAAAAAATAAAAAGTGAACTAAGAAGACTACAGAAATTAGCAGACGAAGCTTGGACTGATAACGAAGCTCTTGAAGAAATGATCGAAAAAGATAAAGAAATGATGCTTGAAGCAGCAAATGCTAACGATCATCAAGCATTAATTGCTATTGATCAGAAAATAAAAGAAAAGCAAGAAACTAGTAATCAGTTAGTTACACAATGGGAAGAATACAGTCTGGCTATTGAAGACTATCTTGAAAAATACCCCGATTTAAAATAAATTTAAAAACACACACTGAAAATTTCAGTGTGTGTGTTCTTTATAGAGTCATAGCTGGTCTGGCATTGGCTGCTAAATCCGTATATTCTTCCTTTAATAACTTTGGATAGGCAGCTGCTCCAATCATGGCTGCATTATCTCCGCATAATGCTAAAGGTGGAATTAAAAGTTCTACATTAGGGTAGTGAGCTTCGAACAGGCTTTGTATGCTTGCTCTCAATTCACTATTGGCGGCTACTCCGCCGGCTAAAACAAATTGCTTAATCTCTGGACGATTTTCCAAAGCCTTGCTAACTTTTCCCGTTAAAACATCCACACAGGCACGTTGAAAACTCGCTGCTAAATCAACTGGCTGGATGCTTTCTCCTCTTTGGTTAGCGTTGTGAACCAGGTTCATCACCGCACTCTTCATACCTGAAAATGAAAAATCTAAGTTATTCTCATTTAACATGGCACGAGGGATTGAATAAATTTCTGGGTTTCCTTCTTTAGCCATTTGATCAAGATACTTACCTGCTGGATAAGGTAAGTCTAGCAAGCGGCCTACCTTATCATAAGCCTCTCCTACCGCATCATCTTGCGTTTCACCAATGACTTGATAATTATTCGCCGACTTCATAACCACCAACTCAGTATGTCCACCACTGACAATTAAAGCCATTAATGGAAACTCTAAGTTTTTAATAAAGCGGCTGGCATAAATATGTCCAGCTAAATGGTTGACAGCAATTAAAGGCTTTTTATATAAATAGGACAATGTCTTAGCTGCAGTAACTCCAATTAATAGAGGGCCAACTAGCCCAGGACCTTGGGTCACTGCGATCGCATCTACCTGATCAATCGATTCTAGTTGGGCTTCTTCTAATGCTAACTTCAAAACTTGACTGATTTGTTCGACATGGTGACGACTAGCTACCTCAGGGACAACACCGCCAAATCGCATATGACTCTTTACCTGGGAGGCAACAATATTCGCTTTAATATGACAGCCATTTTCTATCAAGGCTACACTCGTCTCATCACAAGACGATTCAATGGCTAATATTAAATTTTCTTCTTGCATTGGCTATTCCTCCTACTCAAATGTTAACTGCATAACCCAGCCATCTTCAACCGGATCATGATAATAGTTAGGCCGTTCATCAATTATCTTAAATCCCACTGCTTGATATACGGCAATAGCCACCTGATTACTGACTCGAACTTCCAAGTTAACTTTTTCTACTTTATTTTCTTGAAATTGATCTAGAAGAGCTCTTAAAAAAGCTTTTCCCTTCCCTTTGCCTCTGTATAGAGGACCAACCCAAAAATAATTTATGTTTGCTTCTTCAAAAAGGACTTGTCCGCCACAACAAGCCACTAACTCTTGGGCGTCGGTCCAAATCCATAATCTAGCATAAGGACTCTGCCATTCTTGAATGGTGGCATCCGCTGACCAATTAAAACTTTGAGCAATGGCTAAGATTTGCTGAAGTAAAGCAGGTTCTTTATCTGCTTTTGCGATTTCTTTAAGCATCATTTCTTTATCTCCTTACAAATGACAGCGGAGAAAGAGAGCCGTTTCGCCATTATCTTCATAGTAGAAAGGTTTTTTGTTCTCAAGGACAAAGCCTTGTTGATAATAGATTTTTTGGGCATGCGTATTGCTTTCTCTTACTTCTAAAGTTACCGACTTTCTATCCAATTCACGACTGATTTGAAGCCAAATCTTTAATAAATAGGAACCCAAACCGTGTGATTGCCACTCAGGATCAATGACTAATTGGCTAATATGGGTATTATTAATTAAACACCTACCCGTAATCATTCCAATAATTTTTGACTTATCAGTTGCTAAGTCTTTTGCTTCAATAACTAAGTATAAAATCTGTGGATTTCTATGCCAATCCCTTTCAAAATCAGATAAATCCCAAGCAATATAACCTGCGTAACCTTTTTGCTCTAACTGCACTAAAGCTTGTAAGTCAGTCTTTTTGGCTAATCTTACTCTGCATTGGATGTTTTTTTGTTTTTTTTGCCTTATTAGCGCTAAAGAATCAATATAAGGGCTAATTTGAATCATTGCTTTATGTCTTACTTTAGTTTCCTCTTTAAAAGGATTAAATACTCGTTTCATTAGTTTGCTCAACATAACTTTCATTCTTTTCTTGGATTTGATTAGTTTGTTTGGCTGCCCATTCTTGTTCTGCTAAAGTCAAATGTGCATAGAAAGGCTCAAAAATATCTACATCTTCAACATGCTTTCGTTCAATGTAAGGCACTTTACCAACCTTTGGCCAAGCATATTGACCTGTTACAAATCGATGCTGAATACTTTGCTGAGAAAGACTTTCTTTAACAAAATTAGTAAGATTATTTTCATGGGCACTCAGGAATATTAACTGCTTAAGGTCTGTCTCGTTAAATTGTGGCAAGAGTTTCTCTTGAATCCAATCTTGCCAGTCAACATGATCATCTTTAATTTTATTTTTCAATAAACCATCTTGCCAGTGATAGGCCGCTGTGTAGGCTGTCCCTCTTCGCGCATCCATAATAGGAATAATCCAAGATTTCCCACCATCATCGGCCACTTGACCTGCCATAATCGCTAGACTGGAAAAACTCTCTAAATGACTTTTTTTGATGGAAGTCCAAACCTTCGCCATTGTTGCTCCAATCCTCAAGCCTGTATATGAACCAGGACCTCTCCCTAACCAAATTTGGTCAATGGTTTCCCTCTCCCACTTAACAGCAAGTAATAGCTGTTCCACCAAGGGTAGAAGGAAGGCCCCGTGTTGCTTGGAGACATTCGAATTGACTTCGATGATCAATTGATCCTCTTCAAAAAGAGCTAGAGATAAAACATCGGATGAGGTATCTAATGCTAAACTTCTCATCATGGTCTCCTTTCAACCTATTGGTTATTTTTTAATACGCTCTTGCAATCCAAACTGTTTCTTTAGCTGGCTTCCCAGATACAAGGCATTTATCTTTCTTAACCAGAGCATTTTCACCTGCAAAATAATTTTCAAACGGTAAATTACGTGTTGTAAAGCCTGTTAATTCCTTAATCTTAGCTTCTGATTCCTCACTACCATCCCAGCCAACTAATACCCAACCTGGGGTTTCATTGGCTGCCTTTTTATTTTCAATATGGTCAATCAATTCATCTAGAGTATCAATATGAGTATACATATTGGCCTGATTGCGTTGGCGAGCTTTTTCTAAAAGACGATTTTGCATTAAGGCTAAAGCTTGATGAACTTGTTCAGCCAAGCCATCCATTGAGATGGCATTTTTTTCATCTTCATCTCTGGCTTTCATAATCACTTGATTATTTTCAATGTCTCTTGGACCCACTTCTATACGAATAGCCGCTCCACGCAACTCCCACTCATTAAACTTATAACCTGCTGAGTTATCTGAATCATCAATATAAGTTCTAACACCTGCTGCTTTTAATTGAGCGTCTAAGTCTTTTACTTTTTCAAGCACTTGGTCTAATTTTTTCTTAGGTCCAACGGGAATGAAAACAACCTGCTGAGGAGCTATGGCTGGTGGTAGAACCAATCCTTGATCATCTGAGTGGGTCATAATCATTGAACCGATTAAGCGGGTCGAAACACCCCAAGAAGTGGTATGGGCATAAACGTGCTCATTATCTTTATTTAAATAACGAATATTAAAAGCTTCTGCAAATTTAGTTCCCATATAATGAGAAGTTCCTGCTTGCACAGCTTTACCATCTTGCATCATGGCTTCAACTGAAAATGTTTGCACCGCTCCGGCAAAGCGCTCCGAAGGAGTCTTCTCACCTTTGAAGACCGGTACTGCTAATAATTCTTCTAATAATTCAGCATAGATTTCTAGCATACGCATGGTTCTATGACGAGCATCTTCCTCATCAGCATGAGCAGTATGTCCTTCCTGCCATAAAAACTCAGAAGTTCTTAAAAAAGGCAAAGTGCGTTTTTCCCAACGGAAAACATTGGCCCACTGATTAATTTCATAAGGTAAATCACGGTAGGAATTAATCCAATTAGAAAACGCATCGCCTATCATGGTTTCTGAAGTCGGTCTTAAGGCCAATCTTTCTTCCAAAACTTCACCAGCTGCTTCAGTTACCCATGGCAGTTCTGGACTAAATCCTTCAATATGATCTTTTTCACGAGTAAAGAAAGACTCAGGAATAAGCATTGGGAAGTAGGCATTGCGAATACCTTCTTCTTTTAAACGCTTATTAAAATATTCTTGAATATGTTCCCAGATTTCATAACCATTTGGTTTAAAGATTATACAGCCTCTGACTGGTGAATAATCCATTAAATCTGCTTGTTGAATTGTTTGTAAATACCATTTCGAAAAATCTTCTTTACGAGTAACCATTATTTTCCTCCTATAAATAAAAAATAACTGCCTTCATCCTATCAAGGACGAAGCACAGTCAGTCTCCGCGGTACCACCTTATTTGCATCTTAAAAATGCCCACTCAAGGCGATAAAGGAGCCACCTGATTTCAATAAGATAGTAGGTTCATTTGCTGAGTGGGGAGACACTTCCATCCTCTGCCTCTTGCTGGGGACCATCTACAAATTACTAGTCTATTTTCACTTCTTATTATAAAGAATCAAGGAATAAAAACAAGCCTAAGTTATTCTAAAACAATAGCATCACCTTGAGAATTGAGATCGTAATCAGGCAATTTACCAAAATTCTTTAGTGGCCAATAAATAAAAGTAGCTTTACCAATTACCGAATCAGAGTCTATCAAGCCAAAAGTTCGTCCATCAACAGAATTTTGCCGATTATCCCCCATTACAAAAAACTTGCCTTCAGGAACTACATCTTCACCTGTATATTTATACATTTCAAAATCTTCGGTAAAGTTTCCACCACCATTCGCTTGATACTCTTGCGCCTTTTCATCTAAGTAAAACTCATCCACCCTCTGTCCATTAATTATCAGCTGATCATCTTGATAAGCAATTTTATCGCCAGGAACTCCAATCACACGCTTCACATAAAGCTTGGGTTCTTTACCGGGTAGTGGATTAGGTTGAGGGAAAATCACAACATCAAAACGCTCGATATCTGATAGTTTCCACATCCAAACCTTTTCGCCATCTTCCAAAGTATGTTCCATTGAGGAACCATCTACCGAAAAGGGTTGTGCAACATAATGATAAAAGGTAAATAATACAGCTAACCAAATAGCCATATACATTAACCAAGAAAAAATCTCTTTAAAAAATCGTTTTGTCTTCTCCATAAGTCACCTCTAAACTTTCTGTTTCTTATTTTATAACTTTTCCACCAAAAATGCATCTTGTATTGGTATTCTTGTAAAAAAATATGCTATTATGATTTTAATTCGAAAATTATGAATTAAGTGTGTTATTTGAGCTGTTTTATTTTATTTGACATTCAAAAATGTTAAAATAAGTTTAATTACTTTGTTGATAGTATTGGAGGAATAAATAATGAATCGTAAACCTAACCCTGGCCCTTCGCGTAGCCGGATGCACCAAAAAAGAAAACGTCGTTTTTCTTTTTCAACTCTTATCGGTGTTCTATTAATTATTGTGGCACTAGGGCTTTTATTAGTGAACCCCTTAAAGAACTACCTCATTCAAAATAAAACCAATGATATTCAAATTTCTAATATGACTCGTGATCAAATTCTAGCTAACCAACAAAAAGATGTCACTTTTGACTTCGAGGATATTCAACAAGTAGATCCTTTTACCGTTATTTCTAGTAGTGTGAATCCTAAGGACCTACCCGTTATTGGCGGAATTTCAATCCCTGAATTAAAGATTAACTTACCAATTAATAAAGGAACATCTAATGAAGGCATGTTCTTCGGAGCAGGAACGCTCTCGGCTGATCAAAAAATGGGTGAATCCAATTATGCCCTAGCTAGCCATCACATGTATGATCAATCTTTACTTTTTTCTCCACTTAAAGACGCAAAAAAAGGACAGAAAATTTATATGACTGATTTAGATAATATCTATGTTTATGAAATTTCTTCCATTTTAGTAGTAGACCCTTCAGCCGTTGAAGTGCTAAACCCTTCAGCTGAACCAATTGTTACCTTGGTTACTTGTACTCAGGATTTTGTTAACCGAATCATCGTGCAAGGAAAACTAAAGGAAAAAGTTCCAATTGACGATGCAAGTAATGAAATGATGAACGCTTTTAAAATTGAAAGAAAAATAGCTAACAATACTTAAGCAATAATTAAACTGCCTATTCACTTTATAAATGGAGTGAGCAGGCAGTTTTTATTAATTAGAATCTAAGTCCATTGCTAAATCGATGGCTAAAATAGTTGCTAAAACCAAAACTGTATCTACACTTTCAGCTAGGATGTCCATTTCAAAGGTATCTGACCAAGAAAGAATCTTTTTCTTTATACGAGCTATTGGCTGTCTTTTAGAGTCTTTAATCATGTAATCATGTTGAAAAATACTGCCATCAACTACCCAATCTACCCCTTTTACCACATACTGAGGCTTAAAGAAGGTAAATTTTTTATGAATTCGACAAAAGAATTTACCCTCTTGGATGACATCGACTGTCGGTAAAAGTGATAAAACTTTTTGATTAACTTCACATAAAACTTTTCCTGATTGAACATCAAGAATTTTTGTTTTTCGACCGATTGAAATAAATTTACTATCTACTCGATATATTGGGCTTTTATTTTGATCATAAATATCAAAATCTTGTTTAAATGACCACATTTTTTGTTTCATATAGAGCTTCATAAAATCCCTCCTCCTATTCTTATTTTATCACACGGACCTAGTTCTGCTCACCTAATTAGACATAATCAAAAAAACAGTAGGTCTTTTGAGACCTACTGAATCTTTCTGCTCTAAGTAAAAATAATTAATTTAAGTATACAGTTGAACCGGTTTCTAAATATAAAACATGTTCACAGATATTGGTAATATAATCACCTATACGTTCTAAACTAGATACTAAATCAATCGTAAAGATTCCTGCTGGAATACAATCTTCGTTGGTAGCCATTCTTAAAGTAACTTCTTCAAAAACAAGATCATACTGTTTGTCAATTTGGCTATCCATAAGGGCAATCTGACTAGCCTCTTGAATATCACCATTTTCGATGATACCTGCTAATGGTTCAAACATTAACTGTAAACGTTCTACCATTTGATTCACAATAATCATCACGTCTTGATAATTTGAAAAATCAGGCTTATTTCGCTTGATACGTTTAGCAATTGTAGTAGTATGTTCTGCAATACGCTTGAGTTCAACACTAGTATTTAGCAATGCAAATATATAACGAAGATCTGCTGCAACGGGTTGCTGTAAAGCGACTATAAGATAGGCATCTTTTTCTAATTCAACAGATAATTCATTAATTTTCTCATTCATTTCAAGCGTTGAAACTGCAAGCTCATTATCTGAGGCAATAACTGCTTGATGGGTGTTATCAAAAATACTTTGCGTTAAATCAAACATTTGGTTAATTTTTTTAAACAAACCTTGTAATTCTTGTATATAAATTTTTCGCATATTTTGTCCTCCCTTCTAGAATTTATTTTATCATCTACTTATTATAACAACATTGTAAGCGCTTGTCAAACTACCTAGATTGTTTTTAAAATAAAAAGTTCTCACCATTAATTATAGCGAGAACTTTAATTATCAATTAGTTATTAAATGAGACATGTACATGGTCATAATGGTTTTGTGTCACACTACCACGATCTTCCATTTGTTGCCATTGGCCGCCTGTCCAATGGCCATAGATTTGTTGTTTCCAGATAACATAAGCGATATTACTATTACCCATATTAGCTACTGCATCTGCAGCGATTTGGTCGCCTAATGCTGAACCTACGGGCACCATAAAGTCAACAGCTAATCCTTTACCATGGTCTCCGCTATCTCCAGGTCTTAGCCCGTATGCAGCAACTCCATATTGATTAGCAATTCGACTACCATAATTAGCCGCTGATTGTGATACACCAGCTAAGGTCGATGGTGTCGTATAATCATTACTTACTTCTTCAATGACTTCCTCTACAACTTTCTCAGTAACAGGCACTTCTTCTACTATTACTACTTCTTCAGTAACCTCTTGAATAGCTGTTGTTGTTTTTGTCAACTCTTCTGACGCTAGTGGTTGTTCAACTTCCTCAATAACACTTTCTATTTCAACAGCACTAGATTGTGTTGTCTCAACTTCAAGCTCTTCAGCTTCAATAACTTCCTCTTCACTTACAGGGTTTACTGTAACTTCTCCAGTAGTTGAAACTTCCTCAATAGTCCTGTCCACGACTTCGTCAGTTAAGACTTCTTCTACTAGAGGGAGCTCGTTTAATAACTCTTCAGATGATTCAGCAACTTCTTCTAATTGGACTGTTTCTTCAGCTATTGCTAACTCTTCTTCCACATCAAAATCATCTGCTTCATTGACATTTAAAATGATCTCTTCAACTACAACTTCTTCTTCAAGAACAACTGCTTGATCTTCAGTTTCAACTTCTGGAGTTAGACTGACTGGAATGTCCATTTCAAATGTTTCCCCAGCGGATGTTTCAACGTTTAACTTTTCAGCTTTATGATTAACATCATATTGAGCGACTAGTTTTGTTTTTGGGTAAATAAGGTTAACATTTTCAATTTGGTTAGCTTCAGCAAGAAAAGCTAAATCAATATCCATCGCTTCAGCAATTGCTCCAAGGGTGTCTCCATATTTAACAATGTAAGTCATTTGATTATCTTCATCTACCATTAGTTCAGCACTTATTTCTTCAACCGTGCGCGCATTCCAATTCTGAGCAGATGTAATCGCCACAGGCGTAAGCATCAGCATTAGAGAAGCACCTAAACTCACTTTCTTATTAAATTTCATTTATATACACCTCAATAGTTTATTTTCTTAAGTAATTGTAGTTTAAATCAACTACTTTTCTTAAACAAGCTTTGAACAATCAAATCAAAGAATTGATTTGGATCTGTAACCTCTCAAACATATTAGGCCGTTTTATGTAATCTGTTTGTAAAATTTCACCTTTCTTTCAAATTTTTATGCTAGAATTATTTCAACAAATCAATAAAGGAGGGTTATTATGGCTAGAATTAAATCGTTTGATGGTATTAAAGGAATTGCAATTCTTTTTATTATTCTCTATCATTTATGGCCAACTATTTTCCCCGGTGGATTTTTGGCAGTCAATCTTTTTCTCGTTTTAGGAGGTTATTTTTTAACTATAAAACTTTACCAAGATAAAAGGGTAGAGTCTTGGCAATCATTATTCTTTCTTTTCAAAAAAACAGTCCAACGCTTGTTCTTTCCGATGATGTGGTTAATTATATTAATTTTATTTTTCCTTCAAATTTTTAACCCTCTCATACTTAAGTCTATGCGCAACGAACTGTTTGCTAGTCTCCTTTTTGCCAATAATTACTTTCAAATTCTAAACGGTCGCTCTTACTTTACGGATATGGCTGTAACTTCTTATTTAACACACTTATGGTATGTAGCCGTTTATCTCCAATCCTTTTTAATAACTGGACTCTTAGTCTTCTTAAGCAAAAAAATAAAAGTACCTGCTATCTATTTAGGCCTATTTTGGCTCTTTATCTTTAGTCTATGTACTTTCTTAACTGCAAATGGTTATTCCTATCAAAAGGATCCCTCAAACATTTATTATAGTTTTCAAACGCGGTATGCTTCTTTTGCGATAGGGATAGCGACTTATTACCTTATTCTAGTAATCCAAGAAACAGTTGAAGAACTTCAAAGACGACAATTAAGGATCCATTACTTCTTTATCGTGATAATAGCTCTAATTCTATTGCTTATTCAGTTTCTTTCTCAATCCGATCAAGAAGCAGCAGGCTATTTATTAGGACTTCCTTATTCTAATTTATTTACTGCCCTATTTATTTTAGGTGCTGGGCAGAAATTCATCGTTTTTGAAAAGTTATTAGGTAACAAAATTTTCACTTGGTTAGGTAGAAGATCTTATAGTATATATCTTTGCTATTATCCTTTATTAGTTGTCACTTTTAGTTTTCAACGTTTATTTGCTAATCACATGAATATTTTAAAATTAATCGGCCTATGCTCAATTATCCTTTTTTCTTCTATTTTTTATTATATTTTTGAGTCTAATCGTTTCCATATACTCTTCTCAAACAAAATCAGCCTAAGAAGGAAGCTCTACTGGGTTAAAAGATATTTACATTTCCCAAATAGCAACAAAAAAGATTTTGCCTTTGCAACAAGCTATCTTTTTTTAATAATTTCTAGTTTGATTGGCCTGCTTCGAAGTGATAATCATATACCACTAGCTTTATTTGATCTCCAATATGGAATCTACGCTACCAATCCCAATCCATTTAGTCCTTATTATAAAGTGGATCAGTCATTTAAAAAATCTCAAAAACGTTTAAATGATTTTGATCAACTAGCAGCTAGTAATTTTTCATATTCCATCAACCAAACAACACTAGCGGATAAAGTCATACAATCTATCCAAAAAGACTCTATCTTAAATCAGATTGCCAGTCTTTCTCAAGAAAAAAGACAAAGATTCGAAGAAATTCAACAGCAATTTCCTAAGCTGGCAACTATCCTCAGCCCGCAAGAAATACTCTATGCTAATGACCTTCCAGTCACATTATTCGGTGATTCAGTGGCTCAATTTATTGGAGCTAATATTAACACATTTTTTGATCAGGCTAATGCATTTGGTTATGTTAGTTTAAACATTTGGACATCTTACGATAAATTCCAAGCGCTTATAGACCAGGGTTTAGTGAAGGAAAACTTAGTCGTTAACTTAGGAACTAACGGGGGGTTGGATGTTCCGGCCGTTGAAAAATTGATAAAGATGGCTGGTGAGCGAGAAATATACTTAGTTAACTCAAACTCTGACATCGAATTTTTAGATCAAATTGATCAAGTGATTCAAACACTTACTCAAAAATACTCTAATGTTCATTTAGTTGATTGGCGAGCTATCTCAACAGGTCATCCGGAATATTTTCGAGAAGACGCTATTCACCCAAGTGTGGAAGGTGCGGAGTTTTATCTTTTAGAATTGGCTAAAACAGTCTATCAAAATCGTCTTTAATACATTCAACCTCAGATGGAAACTAGCCATCTGAGGTTTTTTGTACTTATTTATGATAGGCATGATTGTTTAAAATGCGGAAAGCTCGATAGATTTGTTCAATTAAAACTAGTCGTATCAACTGATGAGGAAGCGTTATTCTACCAAATGAGATAGCTTTATCACTTGTTTTTTTTAATCGTTCAGCCAATCCTAAAGACCCGCCAATAATAAAACTAATGTGCGAGTGTCCATAAGTAGCAAATTGATTGATTGATTCAGCTAAATCCTCTGATGATATTAAGTCTCCCTCAATAGCTAAAACAAAAACTTTACTTTGTTTATTTAATTTCTTCTCTATGCGCTCAGCCTCTTGTTCTAAAAGCTGTTCAACCTCCGTGTCAGTCATTTGCTCTTTAGTTGATTCATCGGCTACTTCATGAATTGAAACCTTTGCATAAGCTGACAATCTTTTGAGATATTCAGACATTCCTGCTTTAATGTATTTTTCTTTGACTTTGCCCACACAGATTATATCAACACGTATCATTCCTTACTCCTTTCATTAGGTGGATAACTGTTAATAAAACAAAGACTTATCCACAGTTTATTTTAAATGCTGTGGATAAGCCTGTATGTTTGTGGATAAACTAGTAAGGAACTGCACTATTCGATTCTTCAGACTCTTCTTCGGATGGGAAAGGCTGAATTTCTGTCGGGTTTTCAACCGCTGCTTCTAAAGTGATTTCTATCTCCATGTCTTCTTTAGCACGGCGGATAGATAATTTCACTTTATCGCCAACTTTATATTCATAAAGGAATTTTTTCAAGTCATTAATCGTCTCTATTTCCTTGCCATCAATAGCACGTATCAAGTCGTACTCTTTAAGACCAGCTTTAGCAGCAGACCCTTCAGGTTCTACTTCACGGATAAAGGCCCCCTTTACATCTTCATCATTCAAGCCCATTACTTGGGTGCGATAATCTGGATGGACTAATCTCAAGCTAGTATAACGGATGCCCAATACAGGTCTAACGACTTCGCCGTTTTTCTCAAGTTGGCCAATAATATCCACTACATCTGAAGATGGAATGGCAAAGCCCATTCCTTCGACATCGGTCGCTGATAGTTTGCTTGAATTAATTCCAATTAATTGGCCGGCAGAATTTAAGAGGGCTCCTCCTGAATTACCAGGGTTGATGGCCGCATCCGTTTGCAGTAAACTCATATCCCAGTCTGGTACACCATCGCCATTTAAATCCACTGGCACAGATCGATCTAAACCAGAAACAATCCCTTTAGTTACTGATGTTGCAAACTCACTACCTAAGGGTGAACCAATTGCAATAGCGACTTGTCCAACTTGAACATTATCAGAATCAGCAAATTCTAAGGATTTACTTGCTGCAGAAGCATCAATTGTTATTACAGCTAAATCACTTAAGGCATCACTTCCAATAATTTCTGCTTTGACAGTTTCACCATTTTTTAAACGAACTTCTAAAGCATCTGCTCCTTCAATTACATGATGATTGGTAACAATGTATGCTTTATCGCCATCTATGCGATAGACAACTCCTGACCCTTCTCCAATCACTTGCAAATCTTGATCTTCTTCATCTGGTATGAAGTATTGGTTATATTGATATTCCCAAAAAGGATCTAATCCTTGATAACTTTTTTGCATGTTTGCAATGGACACCACTGCCTCACTTGCCTGATCCACTGTGTCTACCATATTCTGTTCATTTTCTGGTAGTTGAACAGAGTCGGCAGTTTTAATGGTGCTTTCCACCTGAGAGGGTTCTTGTGAAAAGGCCGAAAAATCATTATTAAAACTCAAACTACCTGCCAATAATAATGATAGAGTCATGCCTGAAAGACCCACAAATATTTTACGCCAACGTTTTGTGCCATCATTTTGATTATATTCTTCTCTCATTTTACTATACGTCCTTTCTATTATACTTACAGAATGAACTATAACACTGTTTTTTTAAGAAAGTATGAATTATCATCGTTAATTTTAAAGTGAATTGTAGAAATTTGAGATCTGTTTATATTTTTTTAATAGGTGTGGCCTTAATTGGATCTGTCATATGAAGTTTTAAACCCCTTACAGTATCCACATCATAAGCTTGTAAAGTGTCTTCCATCGTTAACATAGCTAATTCTTTGGTATTATTATCCTGACTTAAATGTCCGAGGTAGATATCTTTGGTTTTGGATCCCATTAAGTCTCGGATAGCTAGTGCTCCATCTTGATTAGATAAATGACCTTTATCACTAAGAATACGTTGTTTTACAGACCAAGGATAAGGACCATATCTCAAAAGTTCAATTTCATGATTAGCCTCTATTAAATAGGCATCCGCATTCCTAAGTTGACTGCGCAATCGATCGGAAACATAACCTGTATCCGTCAACATTACAAATTGTTTATTGCCTTTTTGAAAGGCATAAAACTGTGGTTGGGCTGCATCGTGACTCACATTATAACTCACAATATCAATATCACCCAATTGTAACATGGTCTCCGGTTCAATATACTGTTTGTTTTCTGGAGCAATCTCACCAATCATTCGATCCATGGCCTTCCAAGTTTCTCTATTAGCATATATAGGAAGATTGTACCGTCGAGAAAGAACTCCCACCCCATGAATATGATCTTTGTGCTCATGAGTGACGAAGATAGCATCGATTAGATTAATGTCTCGATCGATTTGTTTAAATAAAGCCTCAATTTTTTTCCCACTTAAGCCTGCATCAACTAGAAATCTTTTTTGGCCCGATTCAATATAAGTGCAATTGCCAGTTGAGCCACTTGCTAAAATTGAGAAGCTTAAATCAGTCCGTTGAGCTGAAATATCTTCTATCTTTTCTTTAGCCGTTTGACTTTGATAGTTGGTATATAATTGTTGCTCAAATTTTAACTTTGCTTCTTTCATTTGCGTTCACTCCTGTTCCGTTCTACACACTTACCTAAAATCCTCCAGAGAAAGTTCCACCGCCGGAGCCACCCATCGATCCACCAGAGAAACCACCTCCGAATCCACCCTTATTATTCCCTGCAAAACCACCTTGAGCTGTTGTTTGAGGGGAAACAGAATGAATAGTTTGAGTCACTTGATTGCGGAATAAAGACCCATAGAGGTATGGGTGCGCCAATGTATAGGGCCTGTGCTCTTGGGCATGAATTTCACTCGGCTTAAACTCCATTTCAATCGCTTTAACAACCCTGTCCGCTACTCCTAAACTAGTTGCAAAGACCAAATATTCTTCCCAAAGAGGTAAAGAGGCAATTTCTCTAACATTAAAACGCCCAATATCTTTTAACATCTTGCTGAAAGCACGCCATTTATCCCTCATTTCTTGTTGTTCGGTGGTCATAAGTGGTCGTTTTTTCATGATTATTCGCATATAGATGTATAGTCCAACTGATAAGACTGTTCCAATTCCGATAATCACCCCGATAAGTTTCATTGGTAATAACCGAGCGATATCCAAACTATATAGAAAGAGTAAATTAATAATAATTCCAGCAATTATTAAAATAAGAGCTGTATTATTGGCCATTTCAATCTTTCGTGTTTCAGCTAAGGCTTGGCCTAAAAATTGTTCACCTTCTACTGCTAATTTATTTTTAAATCGTAACCAATAACGATATTGTTTCTTACGAAATGAAGGATTATCTTCAGCTAACTGGTCTAATTGTGCTAAAGTAACACCCGCTCCTTCATTTGCTTGAGTAAAGTAATCCCAAACAAATTTCTCATGCTCTAATATACCCTCAGGATAATCCGGACCCCAGTAAAGAGGAATAATCTTTACAGTCTCAGCAGACTGTTTCTTACCTGGTAGGGCCTCTATTTTCAACCAACCTTTTTGAACTAAGTGTAAAAGGGTCGCAACAAAGTCATCTTCATTTGGCCATTCACGAAGATATTTAGTTGCCATCTGACCAGGTGTGGTAGCTTCAGGTAGATCATAAAAATAATCTGGTACATAAACGGGGTGAGGATTTAACTGCTTCGATTGATGACGATATTTCATTAAACTAATTAAAAGCAATAAAGTCGGTCCGACTGACCCAAGTATAGCCATTATATAGGCAATCATTTTCATTTGATTTACATTTTGAGCATCTTTTTCGACTTGAGCTTGGGCAGCTGCTAAGAGTTGGTCTAATCGCTTTTCATCGATCTTATTCGAGTTAAGGGAGGTCCACTCCTTAGGAAACACAATCTGTCCTTCAACAAACTGACTGGCAGTGCGCTGAGGAACGTCTAGATAGACAACTGTTTTTTGGTCTTCTTCAACAATTTTCACTTCCCCTTGAGGAGCCCCATAACCCCATGCACGAACCTCTTCTTTAGTTTCAGCTTTTTGTGGCAGTTCAATGCGAATTTGAACATCTGTTGTAAAATCTGAGCGTCCAAATTTTCTAAGGAACTCTGCAGTGTCCTGATAATTGGTGACTAATTGTTCGAGGGTATATTGAAAAACAAAATACCTGCCTTCTTTTTCTAAGGGATAAAAGATCTTACTTGTAAGTCTACCGTTTTCTTCATGCATTTGATAGGTCCCTTTATTTTCATTGTCTGCTATGTCTAAAATCTCAATAGAGCTTTCTCTATCCTCACTAACGCCAACCGAAAAGTTTGAAAGTTGATAGCCCTCATGATCTAAATCAAATAAGACACCGTTCATAAAATTTGCATCATAATATTGATAATCTGTAAATTCAACGCTTCCATCTTCCATTACCTTGGCATTAATGAATTGCTCAGTAATTGAAAAATCAACTTCTTGTGCACTTATTATTGGGTTTAATGGACAAGCGAAAATACAAAACGGTGTGACTACAAAAACCAAGATTTTTTGAAGGAAATGCTTAAACATTAAAATACCTCCCCTTTTACTAGTCACCTTCTGAAAAGCGACGTAACCAGTTGCCTTTAGGATCAATTAATTCAATCCATTCTTTAATAGCTGGTTGTAATATATTCGCAACGGACCCTCGGACACGATAAAAATCAGCATTTTGACTTCTACTAACTTTCTCTAAGTCTGCCATATCAAAGTGATGGGTAAAGGCTTGTTGAATGGTTGTTGTTTCATCTAAACAGACAGCATAGATCACTATTTTCTCCCACTGATCAATAGTTGAAAATCGCCTTAAATCAATTTGATTGATGTTACGTAAGTCTTGCTTAAATAAATTCCAAACGAGTCTTTGTTGATTATTTGATTTTTGATGTTTTTTTTGCTTGCTTAATAAGAAAAGAAAGACCAATTGAATAATGAGCATACTTGCAAGCGCTAATAAAATCCAAACTAACCATTGACTTCTTTGCTGATTAAACATGTCGTAAGAAATTCCTATAGCAAAGAGGACTGTCAAAACATTACTGGCAATGGCTAAAAGAGGTGAAAAATTTTTGTGTTTATTTTTTAAATGATCCGCTGAAACACTTTTCACTTCAATGGCATCAGTATATTTTTTCCACAAATCTTGATATTTCTTCTTTATTTGTTTTTGTTGGCGAATTTTTACAATAATTTCTTCTAAAGTTATGACTGCTCCTTCCTTCATACTTAAGCTAATTAACTCTAATGCATAGCGTTCATGGCTCGGAAGGTGGGTGTATCTTGATCGGTCTTCTAACAATTGAAAAGCCAGAGTGTAACCGCTTCTTATTCGACTGTGACTCCTATTTTTCATTCTAACCGGAAGAATCTTCAAATACCCTTTTCTTCCTAATTCTAACAGACTAGCCGCTAACTCATTAGACCCAGGGGCTTGATCATAAACAACCGCATTAATCAAACAAACATCCATCGGTTCAGGTATCATTCCTAATCTAGTCTTCTCAACCATGGGAATTGTGTCGTTCTTTTTATTTAATTGGTAGCTACGATAAAGAAAGAGGGTCGCAATAAGAGGAATAAGAATGGCTAAGAAGGTTCTTAATAATAATTGATACTCCTTTTGTTTAACTTGATCAGCGATATCTTTTTGAATTTGAGCTTCTCTAATTTCAATCGATTGTTTCCCTTTAATATCGATTATATTGGTATTATTGGGAGTAACCGATTTAGGGAAAAACATATGAAGAGAAAGAAGGTCATTATTCTCTGTAGGGTGATTGATGAAAAGATTCAAAGTAAAAGTGGTTTGACCTTCTTGATTAAGCATTTCGCTGTTTTCTACTTTTCCTCCTTGTAACCAATAAGAAAGTGCTTCCTCCTCAATCAAGCCAGCAAAAGACATCATCAACTTCAGTTGGCTTTTTCTTTCTTTGGCTGTATCGACTAAAGGAATCCAGCTTCCTTCAAAATAAGCACCATCTTGGTAGTTAGTCACTGATTGCTCCAAATCATATTCAATAATATACTCCACTGTATCATTGACAACCGGATAGCTTATAATCAGCCTTGCTTCTTGTGGGGTTTGAGTCATTTGATAGCTTCCTGCTACTCCACTAGAAGTTTCAGCAAGATAATTAATGGATTGATCTTTTTCGATCATTCCCATTCGATAAGACGATAAATTCTGATTTTCAGTAGGAATACTTAATTCTAATTGATTCAGATACTCAGCCTGGATTTGATAATATAGACGTACTTGGGTCCTACCTTTAGCATCTATTGTCGCTTCAATGCTTTGTTCTTTGACTTCATAGGCATTTTCTTGAGCAATTACTGTATGATGCAAAACTCCTCCAATTAGAAAAACAGAAAGAATGATGCTATAAATTATGTGTTTTCGTAATGTCTGCAAACAAAAATAAGTCTTCATATCTCACACCTTTACTCTTTCACTACTAATTTTTAAAAAGTTATCTTTTAATTTTTGGGTTTTTTGTTAACAACATTACCCTTAATAGCATCCACTAATACTGAGATCGTCTGACCACTCTCTTTACGATAGTAGATTAATTCCCAAGCGGGTAAATATAAATTAAATTGCTTGGTTTCAACTGAACGAAAATAGCCTAAAGTCATTGAAACTATTTCAGCATCGTTGGGCAAGGTGGTATCAATTCGGTTTTCTACAACAGCAATTACCTCATTGGTTGAGATTAATTGTCTTTGATCTTCTAAACGTACAAAAGGCTCTTGATAGGTCTGCATATAAGAAATCATGTCATAATTTTCATCTAATAAAATACGAATCTCTGCTGTTCCATCAGAAATTGGTACTGCCGATTTCATGGAAGAATCTTCTAAACTTCCCCCTTTTTTAGTCACCATCCGAATGATAATCATTCGCTCTTGCGGAGAATACCAATGATTTAAATAAAATTCTCCATTAATAAAGTAAGTAGGGTCTTTTAAGATATTTTCATGAATCCATGCAAAATCTTCATTAGTTAAACTGTATGTTTCCTCTCCAAGAGAAATGTCTAATTCGACCGGACTTGAGAATTCACTAACCAAGACGCCATCTGGATCAAGTGAAACAATTTGATTTTGTAATTGTTGTCTTTTACTCCACAATTCATTGTTAGGGGTGTTTTTTAACACTGCCAATTCAGGAGCATTATCGTTCAATTCAACAGCATCCTTGAATTTAATTCCCCGATCTTTCATTTCCTGAACGGGATTAATTTGAGCTGTCGGGTCTTGAAAGTTGAGACCAAATGCTCCGCGCTCTACTAGGAGATAGGCTAAAAACATATCAAAAATTACAAAGAAAACAAGCAATATAATTTGTATCCTTTTGAAATCCATTTTTTCTCCCTTCTATCCTCAGTCAGCTAAGCATTGGTCCTGGCGTCTCTTTGCTGCAGCATAATGCGTAGACTGCCATCTTTTAATTGATCAATCGAATAGACTTGAGTCCCTACTACAAAAAACCACTTTGGTACCAAATTCACTTTCTTGAAGTTTTCCATATCTTTTTGCCATTCGAAGCCTAAAATAATTTGATTAAATTTTGAGAATTTGAGATTCTGTTCTTCTAAAAGCTCAGCAATTTCTGCTCCTGATTCAACAAGCTGAGGTGAAGATAAATCTGAAATGTTTACACCTAAAATCACTAAAGACATTTGTAACTTTTCTAATTTTAATTGACTGCGTTGCGAAGTGAATCTCAATTTGCTTGCTCCATAATCCGGTAAAGTAGGATCTGAAAAGATAGGCATCCCTGCTAAAAAGCGACGCAAAATCAACTGGTTATTTTGCTCAGAAAAGACTCTTACATCTTCCCCCCAATAATTAAACCGCTCAGCTAATTCTAAGCTTTTTTGCAATAAATCCTTTTGCGTTACTAAATCCTTTTGCGTTACTAAATCCTCTTCACTCCTTAAAAGACCGTTAATTTGATTATTATGATGGTTTACAGTCATAATATTGGTGTCATCATCAATCATCAAACTACTATTATAAGTATGATAAGAACGCACATTATTTAAGTCGGGTTGAGTAATATCAAAGTTAGCTCCTTCAAATACTGGATCAATAAAATAATTTTCAGGTACTTTTTCAAGAGAATACACTTGACTTGGAGAAGCTAAGGATTCTTTAGGCAGATACACTGTGTCTCGATTAATCTCATATTCAGCCATTTCAATTCGATCAGCAGATCCTGTAGCAATAGCGGCAAACAATTGCTCAATATCTATCGATCGTCTAATTCTCCCTTCCAAGAAGGATTTATTGACAGAATCTACAAAATAAACTTTTCCTGGCTTTTCAACGGGAAGGATGACACGGTTGACCTTGAATTGAGTAGATGCACCCTCAGGTATTTCGACCATATCTTCTAATAAAAGTAGCGAAATTTTTGTCAAATAGATAAATTGGATATGATCTTCGCCCATGATCTCATCCAATTGAATCGGATCAATTTGTGGTTGATTATCCACTAGCACAGTGATGGGCTCATCAGTTAATTTATGAACTTCTTGAAGAACTTGAGATTGATAAGCATGATAGTACTTACCTTCATTTTTAATAATAAGTTGGTAAGGGGCGACCAAGTCGGTAAGTTCTAACTGATGCGTTTGAAAATAGGGTTGATCAATCGTTACCTCACCTATCTGCATATCTGACTTAGGTAAATCAGCATATTTTTGATAAAGCATTTTAAAAGCTTGATTATTAATTAGAAAATAAGAAAAAACAATATTTATGAGAATAGCCACTATTAAAGAAACTGAAATCCAAATTCGTTTTTTCATTAGGCATCCTCCCAATCATCTTCGAACTCAAGCTCAGTATATGGAAGAGAGAAAAGGAATATTGAACCTTTATTCTCTTCACTTTTAACCCAAATTTTACCGCCATGAAGTTCAATTACTTCTTTAGAAATGGCTAACCCCAATCCAGTACCTCCCTGTTGGCGCGAACGTGCTTTGTCTACTCGGTAAAAACGATCAAACAGATAGGGAAGATCTTTTTGCGGAATTCCTAGGCCTGAGTCTTTCACACTAAATACAACATGGTCACGATAATCCGCCAAGGTTACAATTATCTTACTACCATCAGGGGAGTATTTCATCGCATTATTCATTAAGTTATCAATCACTTGAGTAATACGGTCTTGATCTATTTCTACATAAATTTCTTTTGAGGTTAAATGACGAACAATTTGGTACTTAGGTTTATCTTCACTTTCTAAGGTAAACTCTGCCCGGTCTAGGATATAGTTAACTAAACGCTTAAAATCAATATATTCAAAGTTTGGCTTCACTTGACCGCCATCTAGCTTAGACAAATCTAGCAAATTACCAATCATCCGAATCATGCGATTAGATTCTGATTGTATAACCTCAAGAAACTCCGGAGCAAGCATTTCATCTTTCCAAGCTCCATCCACTAGGGCTTCCGAATAAGACTTGATACTTGTCAGCGGGGTCCTTAATTCATGAGAAACATTGGAAACAAAGTCACGACGTTCTTGTTCATTTTTCTCTTGTTCAGTAACGTCTTGAATCACACAAACTAGGCCCGTTACAAAGCCTGTTTCTCGCCTGATCACTGAAAACTCACATTTTAAAACCGTCTTCATCCCATCGACGAAGCGATTAACTAAAACCTCATGATCCCCTTTTAAAAACTTAGCTAAGGTATAATTTTCATTAATGCCTAGAGTTTCTAAAATCGGCTGACCTACAGCTTCGTTTTGATACATGTCTAATAAGAGTAAGGCTCGATCATTTACTAAGAGAATATTTCCTCGACGATCGGTACCAATTACGCCATCAGTCATATGTCTTAAAACACCATCTAAGCGTTGCTTTTCCGATTCAGTCGATTCTTGCGCATCTCTAACTTTTACAGCCAGGTCATTAATGGTTACAGCAAGGTCTCCTATTTCATCATGTCCAAAGACTTCAGCCGGAAAATCATATATTCCTTCCGAAATGCGTAAAGCTTGTTGCCGCATATTTTCAATCGGGGTAGTAATCCCTTGCGAAAGCACAAAGGCTAAAATAAAACCAGCTAAAATGGCAATTAAAATGGCTCTTAAAAAGAGATCTGTTACCTTCTCTCTTTGTTCATTTATCCGGTCCATTTCTGTTTGCACAGCAATAGCCCCTAGCATGACGGTTCGATCTCCCTTGTTCGAAAGAATCGGCTTCACCACATGATAAGGTTGTTGAAAACGAATGAAATAATCATCCTCTAAGGGACGTTGGTTAATTAAAACATTACGGACTAATTCATCATTCGTGCGAGTTCCAATCGAAGAACGCTCAGCCAAGTCATTAGTAGCTAATAGATAGTCTTGTGAATTAACAATTTGAATTTTAGTGGAATAGGTTGAACTGAAAGAATCCAGCGCCTGTTCTAGGCGCTGGTTACGGTCTTCAGTCGTCAATTGTTGATCTTCTAAAATGGGGACAACATTATTGGTAAGAAAATCGATTTGCGTATTTATCTGTTCCTTCATTGCAGTAACGGTCTGTGTTTCCAACTGATCAATAAAATAGATACTGACAAACTGAAAAACGATTACTAAAATCACTACAAATAGCAAGGGAATTTTCACATAAATCGATTGTATCCATAAAAACGAACGATTCATTAAACTGCTCCCTACTCTTGATCTGGGTTCTTAAGAAAATAGCCAACCCCTCTTCTGGTGATAATATAGGTCGGATGACTTGGTAAATCTTCAATTTTTTCACGTAAACGTCTTACAGTAACATCCACTGTTCGAACATCACCAAAGTAATCATAGCCCCAAACAGTTTCTAATAAATGTTCACGCGTCATCACTTGGCCAATATGTAAAGAAAGGTAATGTAACAATTCAAATTCTCGGTGAGTTAGCTCGATTTCAACTCCATTTTTTGAAACAATATAGGCATCTTGATGAATAATCAAGTCTCCCACTTCGATGTCATTATTTTGAGCAGCTTCTAGTTCTTCTTCTCTTACAGTATTTCGACGTAAATTAGCTTTAACACGAGCAACCAACTCACGGTTTGAAAAAGGTTTTGTCACATAATCATCTGCACCTAACTCTAGGCCTAAAACCTTATCGATTTCAGAGTCTTTAGCGGTTAACATAATAATTGGCACAGAACTGGTTTTTCGAATCTCACGGCACACCTCGAGTCCCTCAATTTTAGGGAGCATTAGATCTAACAAAATGAGATCAGGTGATTTTTCAGCAAACTTTTCAAGAGCTTCTTCACCATCATAAGCTGTCTCTACTTCAAATCCTTCATTTTTTAAATTAAATGTAATGATGTCTGAGATTGGTTTCTCATCGTCCACAACAAGAATTAATTTCACGCTGTTTCACTCCTTATCTCCTTCTCATAAAAAAATTAACGAGGAAGGGTTTATTATTGAGCTTGCGACTCCTTTTTTCTTCTATGCATATTATACCTTTATCATGTAAATAGTCAAAATACGACACTTTTAATTGCTTTGTTTTTGGCTTTAAAAATCAATCTTATCTGATTCTTTACGAATCATTAGCAAACCATCTCCTAAAGGAATTAAACAAGAACGGTGTTCTTTGGAAGTTAAAACTACTTGATGCAACTCATTGAGTTTACGATGAATTTTACGAACCCGTTTGGGAATCTCTTTTTCGTCGTGTAAAATGGTTCCTCCTTGAAAAACATCGTCAATAATCAAGATCCCTCCAAGTCGCAAAAGACGCATACACTCAGGTAAAAATTCGATATATTTTGCCTTGGCGGAATCCATAAATATAAGATCATAAGCCTCATCTAGCTGGGGCAATAAGTCTGCTGCATCTCCTTCAAGAAGTTCAATACGATTATTTAGCCCTTGTTTAGCAAAATTTTCTTTTGCCCTTTCATACATATCAGGGTAGCGGTCAATGGTGGTTAAGTGTCCATCATTTCGTAAGTGCTGAGCCATTAAACTAGCAGAAAAACCAATAGCTGTTCCGATTTCTAAAATGCGCTGGGGTTGAAGACTTGCACATAAAAAATCAATAAACTTTGCTGTTTCATGAGGAATGACGGGTATTCCTCTCTCGTTAGCATAGGCTTCTATCTCTGCAACTTGTCCTTCAAAAGGCAATTGACCCTCTCGCATAAATTGAACGATGGATTCCATCACTACCGGTCGATGCATCATTTCATTTAACATACTTTCATCTCCTAATAAATAAAGAGTGAACGAGAAGGTCTTTTGACTCACTCGTTCACTGCGGTTTGTTTTATTTTTTTTCAGTATCTAAACCATAGTCATTATCCCGACGATCGCTATCGTGCTCAAATTCATAGAGACTATAATCTGTTTCTAAAGCATAGGCTGAATCATGAGTGACTTGAATACCACGGATTCTTCCATTTTCAACATTACTGGTCGTTAAGACATAGTCATTCATTCTGACTGATGTACGCTCGTCATCATCTGGTACATAGCCAATCACTTGAATCATCAAACCAGCGATAGTATCTACTTCCTCTGAGTCTAAGTGCTCATCAAAATAATGATTGAACTTTTCTAAGGTCATAACGCCATTAATGTAATAATTCATATCATCGATCTTGCGAACGACAGAAGCGGTAATATCGGACTCATCATTGATATCACCTACTATTTCTTCAATTAAATCTTCAAGAGTAACGATTCCCTCGACACCACCATACTCATCTCGTAAGATAGCCATATGGGTCTCTTCTCGACGGAATTCCAACAGCAAGTCATCAATATAGGCCGTAGAAGGGACAAATAGAGGATCGTTAGCAATTTCTAAAAAATCAATCTGATCAAAGCCTTGTTGACTGGCCGTTTTTAATAATTGCTTAACATGGAGCACACCAATGACATTATCTTTACTTTCTTCATAAATAGGCAAACGTGAAAAAGGACTATTTAAAATAGTTGTGAGAATTTCATCGTACTCATCTTCTATATCAACCATTTGTGTGTCGGTCCGTGGAACCATGACCTCTCTTGCAAGCTTAGAGTCAAGCGACAGGACTCCTTCAAGCATTGAATACTCCGCTAAATCGATTGTTCCTTCTTGTTGGCTTTGGGTTAGAATAGCCACCATTTCTTCACGGGTAAACTGGTCATTATCAGCATTGAAATCAATAGGTGTTAACCGTTTTAAAAAGCCAGTAGAAACCGATAATAAGGCAACAAATGGAGTGAATAGTTTTTGAACCCATTCAACAATGGCGCTAGTAGCCATAGCTACTTTGTCAGGCATTTGTAAAGCGATTTGTTTAGGGTAAAGCTCACCCAAGACCAAGGTCACATAAGAAAGCAAGACCGTTACTATCACTATTGAAAGTGACTTCGCACCCGGAAAAAATGGTATCCATCTTACTATATAATCTGCAAAACTTGTTGCAGCTGACGCAGATGAAAGGAAACCTGCCAAAGTAATTGCTACTTGGATGGTCGCTAAAAAATCATCTGCATTATCGATTAATCTCAGCACTCGTTGTGCTTTTTTGTTCTGCTCTTCTTCCGCTAACGTTCTCATTCTCGATTGGTTAATTGAAACAAAAGCAATTTCTGCTGCAGCGAAAAAAGCGTTAATTGCGGTTAAACATAAAATTAAGACTAATTGCGCTATCAGTGAATTCTCCGAAGAGTCCATAGTTAAGTTCATTTCTCCTTTATGCATCTAAAAATTTCGACTACTTTTATAATAGGTAATTTCAATATAAAAAGCAACACTTTATCTGGATAGAAACTAGCAAATTATTAAAAAACTATGAGAGAACGATTGCGCATTTTAATTACTATGATAAAATAGGAGAGTAGATGCCAACTTTTACCTAAATAATTAGTAAAGAATTGGAGAAACTAATGATTGAAGACTTAATGACACCCAAAAATGCCCTTCTCACTCTACCGGAAACATGCACTTGTCTAGAAGCTATTGAATTATTAGAAAAAAATAATCTTCGTTGCGCCCCGGTGGTAGATGATAGCCAATCCATTTTCCGTGGTAACATTTACCGCTTCCATATTTATCAATATAAATTTCATCATCCTGACGCTGATCTTAGTTCTTTACCCGTGACCCGCTTTTTAAAAAACACCACCAAAATTATCCGTATTCACCATTCAATTTTGGAATTGTTTTTTGCTATAAAAGACCTACCCTATGTTGCTGTCTTAAGTAAGGAACATACCTTTTTAGGGATTGTGGAACACACAAACTTTCTGAGCTTTTTAAATCAAGCTTGGGATATGCCGGTCGTAGGCTATATATTAAAAGTAGAAGCCCTCGGTAAAAAGGGCAATCTCACTAAGATTGCCCGTCTAGTTAACCGTTATTGCGATATTTCTTCCTCAATGACCATTGATAAGACCGATTTTAACAACCGTTCCTATATCCTCTTTCAAATCCACCAAGATACTAGCCGTCTTACCTTTCAAAACCTCGTTCAAGATTTGCAACGCCGTAAATACACGGTTGAATTCTGGTACATTTAAAATATTTATCCCCGCTAACCTCTAATCGAAGAAGAGTTAACGGGGATTTTATAATTATTTAGGAAAATAAGGATTGTTCTGGCGCTCTTGGGCTACAAACGTTGGGTTGCCATGTCCAGGGTACAACTGATAATTATCACTCAAAGGTAAAATTTCGCGTTGAATACTTTCCATTAATTGTTGATGACTAGCATTCGGTAAATCCGTACGTCCAACACTGCCTGCAAAAACAAGGTCACCAGATATCACAAATTCATCCTCATCAAATAGATAAATCACATGACCTGGACTGTGTCCGGGTGTATGCTTCACTTCAAACTTAAAAGAAGCGATTGAAACTTCCCCCATACTTTCCCAAAGATGATCAGCTTTACGCTGAATAATCGGTTGAGTAAGCATTGTAGACAAGTTTAAGGCTGGATCACCGAGGAAATCAGCTTCTAATGTATGTACATAGACTGGAACGTGATAATAATCTCTCAATTGGTCTAAACCACCAATATGATCAAAATGGCAATGGGTTTGAAGAATAGCTTTCGGTTTCCAGCCTTGACCATCAATCCATTCAATCAATTTATCCGCTTCTGCACCCGGATCAAAAAGGATGACCTCTTGATTGGGATGAATCACTACATAAGTATTTTCCTGCATAGGACCCACTGTTTTCATAGCTACTTCTAACATATTATCCTCCTATATATAAATTCGAGGAACTCTTTCACTAATACATGATAATATTTCATAGGAAATAGTTCCTGCCATATGTGCCAACAAAGAGGGGTGATTATAATATTTACCATCTTGACCGATTATTGTCACTTCCGTTCCCACAGGGAATTCCTTGGGTAAACGAATCATTAATTGATCCATATTAATCACACCTAAAACAGGGCATGCATATCCTTCTACCAAAATAGGAATTTTAGCATAAGCGCGAAGCCAACCATCGGCATAGCCAATCGGAATAGTACCAATCCATTCATCCTCTGGACTTTCATAGCTTGCTCCATAAGAAATACGCGTTCCTTTTTCAACTTTCTTCACATAGGACAATTCAGACAACAATTGAAATGCTGGCTTCAAATTAAGTTCATTTGTAGAATTTTTACTGCGTAAACCCTCTTTATCTAAATGATAATCAGTAATTTGCTGGTCCGTCACTAAATCTTCAGGGACACAGTCTCTACTATTGAGACCATACATGGAAATACCTAAGCGTATAATATCTGATCGGTCGCCAATTGCAGGATAAAGTCCCATGGCTGAATTATCAAAGTGTCTTAAAGACACAAAATCAGGAATATAAGAAATTAAAGCTTGCCAACGCTCCCATTGATAGTCAATATAACTTAAGGGGCCACCACCAGCCGTTGCAAAATGAGTGAAAACCCCTTGCCAATTTAGCCACGAATAAGCTTTAACGCCTTCAACAAAGGCTAGTACTTCTTCTTTGGTCCTTAACCCCACTCGTGACATCCCCGTATCCAGCTTCAAATGAAATTTTAATGGATTCTCTTTCAACAGATTCTCTTGCTGATTCTTTTTAAGCTGGTGGAAAGACTGGTCAAAAAAGCTTAAATCTGAAACAGTAATCGTTAAATCATAATATAAAATCTCGGCTATTCCATAGGGTAATGTTAAGCCCATTACTAAAATTGGTATTTTAGTCAGACCCAGCTTGCGGAGTTGGATGGCTTCATCTACTGTGGCAACGCACAATCCATTCACACCTGCTTCAATGGCTGCCTTAGCAATTGGAATTGCTCCATGTCCATAAGCGTTGGCTTTAACTACTGCATATATTTGTTGATGTGAAGCTTTCTTATCTTGGTATAGCTTGATATTATGTTTAATGTTTTCTAAACTAATGACTGCTTGCGTTGGGCGGTGCTCACTTGCTCGATACATTTTTTGACTCCTTACGACTTGTTTATAAATTTTTGATAGGCTTGGTCAATTGTTTGCTGATCACAGTCCATTACAACCATAGCCGTTGCGTAATCTTGACCATGACTAATCGATACTTTGGCATGTTTTATTATTGGACCTGCTGTAATCTTAGGTCGTCCTCTCTCGTCATTGATAATTGAAATATCAGAAAACTTCAAGTGTCCAATCCCTGTACCCATAGCTTTAACATAAGCCTCTTTAGCACAAAAGCGGCCAGCCAAATAAATGAGCTGCCGCTGAGAGGAATATTTATCAAATACTCGTAGTTCTTGATCTGATAATATTTTATTTGGAAAAGCTTTGTGTCTAGCTAGGGCCTTAGCAATCCGATCAATTTCTACAATATCAATTCCTATCTCCATTATAATACCTCAAATATTAACGCTCTTTTTTCTTCATCTTAAAATTTTTCTTGTTAGACTTTGAATAGTTGCCTTTATTACCACCGGAATATTTATTGCGGTTTGATTTGCCAGACTTTTTGCGATAGTTGTCACGATTATTCCGTTTTTTGCGGTCTGCATTTGGTAATGGTTTTTGCGGTGAAATCGAAACAGCAATTTCACGGCTTTCTGAAACAATTTGTCCTAAAAGGGCTGCTACTAAATCTTCCGCTTCATAGTTAGCTAAAAGTAGTTTAGCATTTTGCCGACTATGATTCACCTGGTCGCCTTCTAATTGCTCATTAATCTGTTCGATAATTTGGTGGATTTGTCCTTGTTGTGCTTCTTGAATGGTTGGTGGTTTCATCGGTTGCATTTGTTTACCGACTAATTTTTCGATGGTTCTTAAATAAGGCATTTCAGTCGGTAAGACAAAGGTTAATGACAAACCTTCATTGCCTGCACGCCCTGTACGCCCGATACGGTGAACATAAGACTCAGGATCTTGCGTAATATCATAGTTATAGACGTGAGTAACGCCTGTAATATCTAATCCTCTGGCGGCAACATCAGTTGCGACTAAGAGTTCTACATTGCCTTTTTTGAAGGCGTTAATCACGCTAGACCGTTTCTGTTGAGTAATATCACCATGGATCACTTCTGCATTGTAACCTCTTAGGTTTAGACCACGGCCGACTTCATCGACACGCTTTTTAGTCCGACAGAAGATAATCGCTTGCTTAGGCATTTGAACGTCAAGAAAACGTGATAAGGCATCAAATTTCTCATCGTCACGGCACTTAGCATAAAATTGCTCAATCAAGTCTGCTGTTACATGTTTTGTTTCAATATGTACATGAGCTGGTGATTTAAGAAATTGATCTGCTAAGTTTCGAATTGCTGGTGGCATAGTCGCTGAGAAGAGTAACGTTTGTCTTGCTTGAGGTGTTTTAGAAACAATCGACTTAATATCTTCAATAAAACCCATATTTAGCATTTCGTCGGCTTCATCTAAAACCAAAGTTTGTACATGCTCTAATTTCAAAACTTTTCGATTGATTAAGTCTAATAATCGTCCTGGAGTCCCCACAATAACTTGTGGTTTATTACGTTTAATACGCTCAATTTGCTTACCGATTGGTGAGCCACCATAGACCACATAAATACGCGAACGAACGCCTTTTCCTAAACGAAATAACTCTTCCTGAACTTGGATAGCGAGTTCTCTTGTTGGAGCTACCACTAAACTTTGAATATTATCATGGTTGGTTTCCAGTTTATTTAATAAAGGCAGACCAAAGGCTGCTGTTTTTCCTGTTCCTGTTTGCGCTTGACCGATTAAGTCACGGCCCTCCAGTGCTACAGGTATTGCTTTTTGCTGGATGGGAGTTGGCTCTTCAAAACCTAACTCATCAAGTGTTTTAACTAATCGTTCATCTAATTGTAAATCTTTAAATTTCAAATAATTCTTCCTTTTCTTCTATTGATAAGAATTTCAACAAGGGACTGGGTATTTACCCCAGCCCCACTATCATCTGTTTATAAAGTTTTTAAACCTTATGGTTGATCATTGTGTTTTGATTCCAGTTAACGCCGTCACAACGCTCAGTAAGTCAACACCGAAGCTAGACTTAACTAGGATGACATCTTCATTTGATGTCTCTATACTAAGAGCGTCTATCAAACGTTGATGATCTGCTTTTTCATAAAACAACTGTTCCTTTGCAAAAGTTTTTTGCAATTCATCGTATAAATAAGCCATCTGGTCGCCAAACAAGTATACCTTATCTAACACGCTTACGTCCAGTGAATCTTTTAAACTACGATGATATTCTTCACTTTTGGCTCCTAACTCCCTAATATCACCCAAAACAGCAATTTTACGGCCCGCACCTTCTACTTCAACATCAGCCAAAGTATTTAAAACAGCTCGCATGGAAGTTGGACTGGCATTGTAAGCATCATTTAAAAGTCTAGCGCCATTTTTAGTGGTTAACCATTGTACCCGATTGGCTGTCAGTTTAAATTGTGATAATTGGAAAATAGCTTGTTCGGTAGGAACTTCTAATAGTTTAGCAATGCTAAGAGCAATTAAAGCATTAGTAACATTATAGGCTCCAATGATTGGGATCGAACATAACACATTTTCATCAATATTCGTGCGGAAAAAAGTTTTATTATATTCTTGATTAATAGCGTAAGCATAAAAATCGTCACTTTTTTCAAAACCAAAGCAGTAACTTTTAATTTTAACCTGTTTTTTTTGCAACTCTGCTTCAATTAAAGGCTCATTGCCAGGGTATAAGAAAATACCATTGGAAGTGAGACCATCTAATATTTCTAATTTTGCTTGTGTAATGCCTTGCCGACTCCCTAAAAATTCTAAGTGGCTCTCTCCGATAATAGTCACTACAGCAATATCAGGCTCAGCGATTTTACTTAATCGACTAATTTCTCCAAAGTCACTCATCCCCATCTCTAAGACACATACCTGCGTATCTTCAGGCATTTGCAATAGTGTATAAGGCATACCAATTTCGTTATTATAATTCCCTTGGGTTTTATGGACACTATATTTTGAAGTTAAACTCATGGCTGTCATGTCTTTAGCAGTTGTTTTACCATTACTCCCTGTGATACCTATCACAATAGGCTGAATAAGATGACGATAATAATTTGCTAATTGATGAAAGGCCGCTAATGTATCTTCAACCTTGATAACAATTAATTGTTCAGAGGGTGCTTCTTCTATAGGACGTGACCAAAAACAAGCGATGGCACCATTATCTATTGCATTTTGAATATAGTCATGACCATCCGTAGTACCCCCTACTAATGGGACAAAAAGACTAGCCTTTTTGACCTTACGTGAGTCAAACTCTACACTGGTAATTTCTTGACCTAAGACTGGCTGATAATTAAACGGATTTAGTTTTAAAGTCTTGATGATTTCGTTAATTTGAATTGCTTTCAAAGACTCGCTCCCTAACTTTTATAACTTTTCATTTGAGACTTTGTTTTATGTCGGCTCAACCCTAATTGAATGAGTTCTTCAATTAAGTCCCGATATTCTAAGCCTGTTGCTTTCCAAAGACTTGGATACATCGAGTATTGGGTGAATCCTGGCATGGTATTTAGCTCATTAATGTAAATATCATGGTTAGCAGTGACAAAAAAGTCGGCCCTTGCTAATCCAGAACCATCAATCACCCGATAAGCTTTTTTCGCATAGTTTTGAATTTCTTCAGATAGACTCTCAGGTAAATCAGCTGGAATTTCCATTTCAACCGTATTATTAATATATTTTTCGGAATAATCGTAGAAATCTTGGGTTTTTATCAATCGTCCCACACAAGACACGTGAATATCTTCATTACCTAAAACGGCTACTTCACACTCATCAGCACTAATTCCTTGCTCAACCACAATGCGACGGTCATACTTCAAAGCTTCATTAACTGCTTCAATTAGCTGATATTTATCTTGAGCCTTAGAAATCCCAACACTCGATCCCATATTAGCTGGCTTGACAAACATTGGGTACAGTAATGTTCCTTCAGCTTTAATAATTAAGTTTTCTTGCTGATTTTTCCACTCTACATCATCAAAGGAAACATAAGGAACTTGAGGAATGCCTGCTTGGGTAAATAAAGATTTAGAAATGATTTTATCCATACCATTTGCTGAAGCGGTAATCCCTGCTCCAACATATGGCATATCTAAAACTTCTACAAAGCCTTGAATAGTGCCATCTTCACCATTAGGACCGTGTAAAACAGGAAAGACTATGGCATCCTCCTCTTGAATCTCTCCCGGTTTTATAACCACTCCTTTTGAAGGTGTGTTTGTGGTTGACCACTTTGCATGATCTGATTCATTAAATATTAATTGCTGATCACCTAAAGAAGGTTCATTCATTTCCGGCCCTTGAATCCATTGCCCATCTTTGGTGATATAAATCGGCTGCACTGTATATAAATTGTACATAATTGCTTGCGAAATATTATGAGCTGAAATAATAGAGATCTCATGCTCAGCACTTTGCCCACCATATAGTAATATTATTTTCATTGAGTTCCCTCCGTCTTGTCTTCCAACTGTTGGCTTAAGTCTTCGATGCGCCATTGACTGGTTGATTCTTGGTAAATTATCTGTCCAACAGCATCTTTACGATCGAAATTACGTGTTAAATAAGTTAATTCATCCTCAATTATATATAGAGGGATACTCCAAGTATCATTTTCTTTAATGGCTTGTTTTAAATCAATTTTTAACCCATTCATAAATAGGGGGCTTAATTCCTCTACTAGTCTAACGGGCATTGGTGCTATTGCTTTTTTCCGTCTTGTAAACCACCCAACATTTTCATTGATTATGTTAGACAGATGTTCACTTAGAGCCCGAGCAAAGCGCCCATAAAAGTGAGACATATGCCGATAATATGTTTTATTTAGGCCATTTGACATGGTTAAATAAACATAGTTATTTTGCAACTTATAAAAGAAAGGTGATCTCAAGGCTTTATTAGCGTGAAAAAGGTAGAGTAGTTCTGAAATTTCAACGGGGGTTAATTGGTGCATCAATTCCATACTATCGAAATCAATCCAATTAGACATTCGACGCCCTTCTTTTTGACAAAGTTCAAAATAGTCTAAAACTTCTGTCTGATTGCGTAGAATTTTAAAATCCGTTTGAACGTCAAAACGACCGAATTCTTCCGGTGCATTCGCTAAAATAATATTTTGTGGTAAATATTGACGATTGAAATCCATTATTTTTAGGCTTATTCCTCGCGTCATAAAATAATTAGTAACGGCATCATAATGCACATAAAGATTAATCCGATTCATTCTCTACCTCCTTTCTTTTAAAGATCGGTAACTCACATTCTACTCTCTTTGATTTCCAATGCAAAGCCTAATTTTAAAGAAGGCATAAAATTATTAGTCAAAAGAGACTTGAGGTGCTTGACGAGCAGATTCTGGAGCTTCTAAATAAGTTTTCTCGCCAAATCCATGGACTCCCGCTACCACATTGTTAGGAAAAACTTGAACCTTCTCATTATAGGTTTGTACACTTGAATTATAAAGTTGGCGAGAAACTGCAATCTTGTTTTCTGTATCTTCAAGTGATCTTTGTAATTCTTGAAAATTAGCGTTCGCTTTTAGATCAGGATATTGTTCCGCTACGACAAGCAAACGTGATAATGCTGAAGTTAAGCTGTTAGATTTGCTATTGATCATTTCTGGACTTGCATCAGCAGGTAGATTAACTAACTGCTGACGCGCTTTGGTCACATTTTCTAGTGTTTGGCGTTCGTGCTCAGCATATCCTTTAACTGTTTCAACCACATTCGGTATCAGATCGTTTCTTCTTTGAAGTTGAACGTCAATTTGACTAAAAGAACCTTCTACCCCGTTACGAGCTTTAATTAAATTGTTATAAACACCTACCCAAAAAAGAGCGATTATACCTATTACACCTAACAAAATATACATAAACATATCCTTAGCACTTCCTTTCATATAAATCTATTATAAGCGATTGCAATAAAAGAGTGAATATAAAGCTATTATCTTTAACACCTTAATATCAGCGAAGATGAAGCACCATTATTTATTCTTAGACTTTAACGAGTCAATGAGGATGCCGCTTCTCTATCTAAGAGTACGTAAACATTCCGATGCTTTTGTAAAACACTAGCCGGTAAGTCTGATGTAATAGGGCCTTCAATCATACCTCGTACAGCTTGAGCCTTTTGACTACCAAAGGCCATAATTATTATTTTTTTAGCTTTTATAATAGCTCCCACACCCATCGTAATTGCTTTGGTAGGCGTTTCTTCTTTAGAACCAAAAAAACGTTGATTATCATCAATTGTAGATTGCGTCAGACTCACTAGGGATGTGCCAGCTTCTAAATCGGACCCAGGTTCGTTAAACCCTATGTGGCCATTCGAACCCAAGCCTAATAGTTGCAAATCAACCGGATTGTCTTTAATTACTTGATCGTATCGAGCTAACTCAGCATCGATATCTTTAGCCTGTCCATTCGGAATAAAAGAGCCTTTAAAGGGTTTGTTTTTGAAGAGATGGTCATTCATATAGAAAGCATAACTTTGAGGATTCTCGTCATCTAATCCAACGTATTCATCCAAATTAATTGCAACAGCCTGACTGAAGTCCATATCCGACTGACTTAAAAGCTCATATAATCTTTCCGGGGTCGATCCAGTCGCCATACCATATACATCAGCCCCCTCTTGCTGACTAAGCTTGAATATTTCTAAAGCTCTTAATGATGCCTCTTCTGAACTGTTATAGATTTCAACTCTCATAATAAATCCTCCTTAAGTATTAGGCTTTTTTCTTTTAAATAGTTTATCATTAAATATATATTTAACAAAGCAACATTAAATGACATTCTTCTCAAGCTGGCAACATTCAGGTAACAAACCACATAAATTAAATAATTAATGATAAACTAGTATTAACAAATCATTAGGGAGGAGAGCATAAAAGTGTGTGAGAAAAACAAGCTAAAATTAAACCATTCAAAGACTATTCTATGCTTTATAATGTTGATGTGTTTTTTTATCATCAGCATCAAATCTCCCTATATTGAAACGCAAGCTTCAGGCTTCCACAGGCTATCCAGTCCAGTTGAGACTAATCCCGTTAAAAACCCAAGCAACAAACAAACCACCAGCGTTGAAAAACCCGAGGATGAATCAACAACTACCACCCAGGAAGTGATTGCTCCTACTCCACCGATTACTTTCGATCCGAATGAAAGTACTCAAACAAGTCGTCAAGCTAGTAAAGATGAGTCAACAATCACAAGCAATCAATTAACAACCGTCACTAACGATCAAGAAGATAATGATAATCATAATCAAGAAAAAATAACGACAACTCAGGAAAAATCCGAAACCTCTGAGCTGTCCGAGCAAACTACCACTTCTAAAGAAGTGGCCTTCGAAGCTGGTAAATTAACAGTTATTAAAAAAGATACCGTCCCATTGGCGTATATTCTCACTGAATTCGCCACCACTCTTTATGAAAATTCCGATTTTATTCAATCAATCTATTATCAAGGGGCCTTTCTAATTCGCCATCTATTAATTATTCCCGATGCAGACATCTTGACATTATTTGATCATAAAATTATTCGCTGGCTCAATCTTTATGCAGAGTATTTTATGCAAAATAAAACGACTCCATAATCCTTGAAGCGCTACTAAATAAAAGAATATTTTTTCTTTTAACAGTTGATTTTAAAGGATTTTATTAGTATCTTATTTCTATTTTAAATAACCCTTATTGTCCATCTATTCCATTTTTTTGATTATATAAGATTTTCTTATTGTTTTAATAAGTTTTTCAAATGATTTCTCATTAAGTTTAAAAAAATTTATATCACAAAGCTTAATCTTATATGGTTAAGCTTCTTTTTATTAATAAAATATCATATAAAATTTTTAATACTCTAACTATACCAATCGGAATAAAATTAGTGTATAATATTGTTAAAATGATATATTGTAGGGAAGATATAAAATAAGGAGGGTCGCTATGTATATTTCTAATATTAATTCAGCTTCTGTTAAACTAGACAGTATTCAATCCGAAAAAATCACATCCAGTCAAAGATTCACAGTCCAATCTTCAGATAAATTGGTTTTAATTTATGTTCATAAAGGGGCAGCTGATTTCATCTCTGAAGAGAAAATAGGTGGTTTTAAGAAACGTGATATCATCATCCTAAATCCTAACCATTCGATTGAAATCCAACCAATCCGTAAATTAGAATGGTTTCGTGTTGAAATTTCCGGAATTTTGTTTACTTCATCTGCTGAAATTGAATCAATGGATAATATTTTTATCGTTTGCGATCAATCGCAGACCATTAAAAATTACTTAGATCTTGCCCTTATCGAATATAAACAACCCTTTAGAGGGTCTGAACTTGTTTTAAGAAAACTAATTGAGTGTGTCATGGTTCATGTGCTGAGGCACCATGAACTGTCCATTAAAGACTCCTCTATTCAAGTGCGTCACCAAGAAATCGAAATAATCAAAAACTATATTCGTGAACATTTTTCTGAAAAAGTAACTCTTGAACAGCTTTCTGATATTGTTGATATCAATAAATACTATATGATTAGACTGTTTAAACAACAAACAGGACTTTCTCCCATTGATTATTTAATTCATGTGCGACTGTCTGAAGCAGAAAAACTGTTAGCTCAAACGTCTATTACGATTTCAAAAATTTCTGATATAGTTGGCTTTCATTCTCCTTCACACTTTTCAAAAACATTTAAGGAAAGTAATCATATGACCCCTTCAGCTTATCGACGAAAGTTTTCTAGTTTAGCTCAATAAAACAAAGCGCTCCATGAAAATTCTATTTCATGAAGCGCTTATTTTATTCAATCCCTCTAACTTGGCGAATAACATCTGCAATTTTATGCACATACTTATCCACTAATTCGTCGGTCGGAGCTTCGGCCATTACTCGCAGTAATGGTTCCGTTCCACTTGGGCGAACTAAAATTCTTCCTTCACCGGCCATTTCTTTTTCAACCGATTCAATGACTTGTTGAACTTTTGCTTCTTCTAAAACAGTATGTTTATCTCTAACTCGAACATTGACTAACTTTTGCGGATAGATGATGACCTCTTCTGCTAATTCCGATAGTTTCTTCCCCGTTTCACTCATAACAGCCATTAATTGTACGGCTGTTAATAGACCGTCTCCTGTTGTGTTTAAATTTAAGAAGACGATATGTCCAGATTGTTCACCACCTAAGGTATAACCACCTTCACGCATAGCTTCTACAACATAGCGATCTCCAACATTCGTTTTTATTGCAACCATTTCATTGGCTTCTAAAGCTTTATGGAAACCTATATTACTCATAACCGTTGAGACAATCGTATTATCATTTAATCGTCCTTTTTGCTTCAGATGATTTCCACAAATAAAGAGTATCTTATCTCCATCAACTAGATTTCCCTTTTCATCAACTGCAATTAAACGATCTCCATCACCGTCAAAGGCTAATCCTAGATCCACTTCTTTTTCCTTAACTAGCTCTTGCAAAGCTTTTGGATGAGTTGATCCAACCTGATCATTAATGTTTATCCCATTAGGTCGATCACCCATGGTGTAAAAATCAGTGTCTAAATCAGCAAATAATTGATTGATTAAGGGTGAAGTGGCTCCATTTGCCGCATCAATAGCGACACTCAATCCACTTAATTCAACTGAAATAGTTGATTGTAAAAAGTTCAGGTATTTTATAGTTCCTTCATGGAATTCGTCTATTAAGCCTAAGCCTTCAGCGGCTGGTCGAGGCAAATTATCTTCTTCTGAATCTAGTAGTTCTTCTATTTCTTCTTCTTGCTGATCAGATAATTTAAAACCATCGGTACCGAAAAATTTAATCCCATTATCTTCTGCAGGATTATGTGAAGCAGAAATCATGATCCCCGCTACAGCATTTTGCGTTTTAGTTAAATAGGCTACGGCTGGAGTGGGTACAATACCCAATTGCATCACTTCAATCCCAACTGACAAAAGACCTGCGGTTAAAGCAGCTTCTAGCATTTGTCCAGAAACACGTGTATCTCTTGCAACTAAGACTCTTGGTGTTTCAACAGATTCAGCGTGCTGTAAAAGAACATATCCTCCATATCGACCTAATTTGAATGCTAGTTCTGGACTTAATTCCTGATTAGCAACTCCTCTAACACCATCCGTTCCAAAAAATTTTCCCATTTTCTTCTCCTTTTTAAATCTTATAAGTGAGCTTTCTTAAATCTTTTCATTACGTTACTATTGACTTAATTTCACTGGCTCGATTATAACTTCTACTTTAGCCTCATTGATACTCGCGCTCGAAATACCACTCGGTAAATTCAGTAACCCTATAACTTGACCTGATTCTGTCTGTTCGGAAACATCTACAACAAGTTCTACTTCTTTAATCGGATTAAGGATTTTCTGACTACCAAATAATGTGACTTTATCTTGACCAACAATGGAATAACGATAATTATTTTTTGTATTATCTTCTCCTATAGCAGTAATTTTCAAAGGAAATTCTTTCGAGTTTTGGACAATGTTCACTTGTGCTTTAATATCCATTGTTTCTGAGTTCACATCGAGAGGCTTTCCATCTTTGTCTAAAATTTGTAAGCGATAATTACCTGCAAAGGATTCTGCAACCGGTTGGTTAGAGCGAATACTAATGCCCACAAAATCAATGGCATTAATGGCTCTTTGACTGCCTACTAATTTAACTTCTTTTGGATCAATATTAACAGACTCTACCTTAAAATCTGATTCTAATTGAAGATCATCAAGTGAAACTTCAACAGCAACCGTCACAACTTTACGCTGTTGGACCTCTACTTTTACTTTAGAAGGCGAGATGGTATAAGTGATTTCATCGGGTAAGCCGTCTATTAATAATAATAGTTCTCGATCACCAATTTGACCTTTAGAAATTTTCTCAGTTTGAACCATAATGTTTTCGCGTGTCACTTGGTTCAAAATATTTTTAGGGCCATCAAGACGAACGGTCACACTTTCTTTAAGATCACTAACGTAAATATCATCGGGATGATCGCCTAAATATAATGGCACATTATACAAAGTCTCCGATGTATTAAAACTAGAAGCTAATTGAGAATTCACGGCTGCATTACGGGCATTGTTTTCGTTAGTAACAAAAGTATAAATAAATAGAGCAAAAATTAATGAAATAATTCCCACAGCCCAGTTTTTTTCAAATATCTTATTCATTATTTTTGCCTCCTTTACTTGAGCGCATCCTGTTAAAGAGGGTTTTAAACATATTAGAATCTTGACTTTTTGAGTCTTTTTTTTCTATCTCTGTATAAAGATATTTGTTAAGCAAATCATGTAGTTCTTCTTTATCTAGATCACGATGTAAAAAATCATTCTTTACAATACTAATTGCGCCCGTTTCTTCGGATACTATTAATGTCAAAGCATCTGTTTTCTCTCCCAGTCCAATTGCCGCCCGGTGCCTTGTTCCTAATTCCTTAGGAATTAATTTACTTTCCGAAAGCGGTAAATAACAAGAGGCAGACGCAATTCTAAAGTCATTGATAATGACTGCTCCATCATGCAAAGGCGTGTTGGGAATAAAGATATTGATTAATAATTGACTAGAAATTTCAGAATCTAATGTTGTCCCAGTACTAATATATTCTTCTAAAGAATCTTCACCTTCAATAGAAATGAGCGCTCCAATTTTACGCTTTGACATATAGAGTAAGGATTTTTTTAAATCCTCAATTAACTCTTCACTCGGATTTCTTGAAGATTGTCTATTTCTAAAAAGGATTTTCCCTAAACTTTCTAACGCTTTTCGCAATTCAGCTTGGAATAAAATAATAAGGGCGACTACTCCCCATGAAATAACTTGCCCCAATAGCCAATCGATTGTTTGTAAACCAATTCCTTGACTTACAAATTTGGCAAAAATAATTAAGCCTATTCCTTGCAAAAGATTCATTGCCCGAGATTGTTTAGCATAGCCTATTAATCGATAAATAATGAACCAGACAATGAAAATATCCAGTAAACTCACAAATGGATGGTTGCCTAGGAACTGATTGAGCCACTCTAGCATCCTTTCACCTACTTTCAACTTAATTACTATTTTACCATAGTCTCATTAACCCATGGTAAAATTTATTTATTGACCCGCTGCCTTCTTAAAGTAAAATGATCCGGTATAGGATCTAATCCTCCTTCTCGGAAGGGGTGACATCTTAAAATACGTGCTAAACCCATTAAAGAACCTTTAAGTGCTCCAAACCGCTCAATCGCTTGAATGGTATAACTTGAACAAGTTGGTGAATAGCGACACGAAGGAGGCGTTAAGGGGGAGATGTATTTTTGGTAGAATCTTATCATTCTAATAAATATCTTTTGCATTTTTACCTCCAATCATTACAATAACCATTTTCTTCTATTATAATAGTTTATGTAGAAGTTACCAAGTAGGAGGAAAAATATGAACAAATTAGCTACAAAAAAACTACTAGACGCTATGCAGAAAAAAGATATCTCACAATTTTTAATATCTGACCCCTCTACAATTGATTATTTAGTAGGATACCATACAGATCCTGGTGAAAGACTTTTATTATTATCAATTAAGCGTAATGGACAAATGCAACTGATTCTTAACCAATTATTCCCTACTTTTAAGGAAAAAGATAATCTAGCTATTAAATATTATAATGATGGAGAACCCATTATTAGAGAATTAGCTGAAGGTTTAGAGGCTGGTAATATCGGTATTGATAAAAACTGGCCAAGTCATTTTTTAATTAACTTGATGAAACAACATCCTAATGCTGAATATATAAATGGAAGTCCCTTAGTGGATAAAATTCGTGCTATCAAATCAAAAGAAGAAATTGATATCATGCGGGAAGCATCACATCGGAACGATCAAGTCATGCAAGCACTGATTAAAAAGATAGATGCAACCACTAGTGAAAATGAAATAAAAGAACAACTAGCTTCATTATATAAAGAGTACGAATGCGACGGCTTTTCATTTGAACCGATTATTGCCTATGGACCCCATGGTGCTGACCCCCATCATAGTACCGATGATAGTTTACCTCAAGTGGGACAAAGTATCATCATTGATATTGGATCAAGTTATAAAGGATATTGTTCAGATATGACTCGAACTGTCTTTTTTGGCGAAGTGTCCGATAAGCATAAAGAAATCTATCAAACTGTTTTAAAAGCGAACGAAGAGGCTATCAAACAGGTAAAACCAGGGGTGTCATTTGCATCCATTGACTTAACCGCAAGAAAAATCATCGAAGATGCGGGCTATGGTGAATACTTCACTCACCGCACCGGACATTTTATTGGTAGAGACGTCCATGAATATGGGGATGTTAGCCAACATAATCATAATAAAGTAGAAGTGGGAAATGTTTTTTCAATTGAGCCCGGTATCTATCTTCCAGGTGAAATGGGCGTACGCATAGAAGACCTAGTTGTCGTTACAGAAACAGGCTGTGAAGTCATCAACTTAGCGAATAAAGAACTAACCATTCTGCCTAACAAATAAAAAATAACCCTTGTGGCTAATGTAAGCTGCAAGGGTTTCTTAATTTTTTTAATCATGAAGTGCCAGTCCAGCATCATTTAACCATGCATAGACGAGACCAATAACAAGTCCGCCACCAATAAAGTTTGCAACCCAAGCAACAGTCCAAGCTAAAAGAACAGGCACTAACTGAAGAGCTTCTGCTTGATAATTACTAAAAGCAACTAAACTAAATGATCCAAAGTTAGCCACCACATGTTCATAACCTAAAAACACAAACATGAAAATAGCGCCGAAAACAATAACTATCTTAGCAATTTCTTCTTTGGCCAATAAATAACCAACAATTGCTATGTTTACAAAGGTGTTGGCTAAAATCCCTTCGATGAAGATCAAAGCTAAATCTTTACCTAACTTTCCATTTACAGTAGTAACAATAAAGCTTTCAGCAGTCAATTGACTGAAAGCGCCTGTTTGGGCAACGATAAAGGCCGCTACAAAAGCTCCAACTAGATTACCAAGGGTACAAAATAGAAGAATCTGAACGGTCTTGTTAGGACTTATAAACTTGTGATAAGTACCTGCCGTTAAATACATCATATTTGAAGTAACTAATTCTTGATGTAGGAATAAAATAAATAAAAGACCAAAAGCAAATAGGATTGAATAAACGAACTTGCCAATATGAGGAGCTCCAACATTAATATAATCCGCAGCATAAACGCCAATAGCTGTAGCTAATACTAACATAGCTCCTGCATACATAGAACGTACAAAATAACGCGCTTTACTCTGTTCGAACAATCCAACCTTCTTATTTACAGAAGACTCAATGATCTTAACAAACTGTGACTCATTTACAATATTTTCTCTCATTCTTTAACTCCTTTAAAGTTATTTAACAACATTCTATAGTTTAGAGGTTTATTACTTTATTATCAAGTTAAAATAATAGAAATTATAGCAAGAATAATGAAAGTTTAAAGACAGTGAGTGGATATAAGTTTTGAAATTATAACTTAACTAGTATTACAGGGAAATCTTTCTTCAAAAATAAATTGAAGAAAAGAAAAAGCTTTATTAGAAGAAGTTAAAGAGAAATTCTTCGTAATAAAACTTAAAATTGTTTATTTATTTTATAAAAGCCACCTGCCGGGATTGAACCGGCGACCTCTTCCTTACCATGGAAGCGCTCTACCTGCTGAGCTAAGGCGGCAAAAAGAAATCTATAAAAAAAAAGACTCCGCCAGTAGGGCTCGAACCTACGACATCATGATTAACAGTCATGCGCTCTG
>NZ_JBNUPL010000008.1:0-66405 GCF_050409445.1 Facklamia sp. P13055 | reverse complement strand
ATAGTGGGACATTTTGATTTGTGTTCTCTTGAGACATTATCATTTACGTTTAACACATAATTTTTTTAATGTTTATTTTCCTATTGACAATTCCTTTGATTCATTTTATACTCTTAACAATTTGAAACGATCGCTTTAAACATGTTCAGAGAAGCATGAAAGAAGATCCACACCCTGAGTATGCCTTTGGGCATGCTTTTATGGATATATCTTTTATGCCTAACCGAATATGTGGTTAGGCGTTTTTTATTAGAAAGGTGGACTTTATGGAACTCAATCCTCAACTACCCATTATTGCGCTTGATTTTGCCAGTGATCAAGAAATCTTAGACTTTTTAAAGCTTTTACCCCAAGGTCCCCATAATATAAAAATAGGCATGGAAGTTTTCTATTTGGGAGGCCCTCAACTTTTAGAAACCATTTCCAGTCAGGGTCATGCTGTTTTTCTTGACCTTAAACTCCATGACATCCCTAACACCGTGATGAGATCCATGCGAATTCTCGCTCAATTGGGTGTAGCCATGGTTAATGTCCATGCGGCAGGTGGACTTAAAATGATGGAAGCAGCCAAAGAAGGTCTGATACAAGGGACACCTTCTGGTCAAAAAGAACCCCTTTTGATTGCAGTCACTCAACTGACTTCTACTTCTAACCAACAAGTGGAAGAAGAACAACTGATTACTGCCGGTTTAGAAACTTCAACCTTACACTATGCCAAATTAAGTCACCAAGCAGGCCTTGACGGTGTAGTTTGCTCACCCCATGAAGCTAAGGCGATCAAAGAGGTCACTCATACTAACTTCCTAACGATTACACCAGGAATACGCCCACAAACGATAAAACGTACGGATGACCAGCACCGTATCGCTGATGTCCAAACTGCTGTTAAAAATCTCAGTGATTATCTCGTGATTGGTCGTCCAATTACCCAGGCAGATAATCCAAAAGCGGCTTACATGGACATAGTTGAAAAAATAGCTGAAGCACAAAAATTATTAAAATAGGAGGTCATCATGGAAAACGTTCATCAAACCAGCAGTAAAGAAAAGATTGCTAATATCCTCTTGGATATTGAAGCAGTTAAAATCAGCTTAGATCCCCCTTTTACCTGGTCAAGCGGTTTAAAATCACCCATTTATTGTGATAACCGCCTAATTATTAGCCATCCGCAAAGCCGGCAGCTTTTAATTGAAGCTATGGTAGCAGCCGTTAAAGAAAACTTTGCACAGGTCGAAGTGATCGCGGGTACAGCTACTGCTGGTATTCCTCACGCTGCTTTCTTGGCACAAGAATTAAACTTACCAATGATTTATGTGCGGTCTAGTCCTAAAGGACACGGCATGCACAATCAAATTGAAGGCCACTTAAATCCAGGACAAAAAGTCCTAATGATTGAAGACTTGATTTCAACCGGTGGGAGCGTCATTAAAGCGGCTCACGCCGTTCAAAATGCTGGTGGTCAAGTGATTGGGGCCCTAGCTATCTTTAATTACTTATTAGATGCCGGTCGTCAAAATTTTGCTAAAGAATCTTTCCCGCTAGTCACCTTGAGTGATTATGCCACTCTGATCGATACGGTTACCCAAAAACCTGATTTTGCAAGTCATAAGCAAAGCTTAGCCAATTGGTACAAAGATCCTCAAGCTTGGAGTCAAGCTTTTAACTAAAGTCAAAATATTAATTAAAAAAGTCCGTGAACTTTTATTAAGGAGAGTTGTTATGAAAACTATAAATTATGATCGTCGTGCCCTCATTACTTCAATGATTGCCTCTGGTTTAGATGATGTCAATGTGATGTTTTTGGCCTTTTCCCTATCCTCTATTATTGCTGATTTGAATATTTCCTCTACTCAAGCCGGTTGGATTGGAACCATTACTAACTTCGGAATGCTGTTTGGGGGACTTGTCTTTGGGGTCTTAGCAGACCGCTATAACAAATATAAAGTATTAAAATGGACCGTCGCAATTTTTTCTGTAGCCACAGCCCTTATCTTCTTTAGTCAAAGCATCAATAGCCTTTTAGCTTTACGCTTCTTAGCTGGTATTGGAGTTGGTGGTGAGTACGGTGTTGCCTTAGCAATCATGGCGGGTATTGTACCAAGCAACAAAATGGGTCGTATCTCCTCACTGAATGGTGTCATGGGACAAATCGGTTCGATTACATCCGCTGTTTTAGCCAGCTTAATTGCACCCGTCTTTGGTTGGAGAGGACTTTTCGCTCTAGGTGTTCTGCCGTTAATCTTAGTGGCTTACATGCACTTTATGATTAAAGAAGATCAAATCACTGATCGTGGTAGCCAGAAAGTCGACCGTCAACAAGCAGGTAAAATCTCTGACCTCTTCAAAACACCTGCTCTAGCCCATCAAACCATTGCTTTAATGGTGATGACTTCTGTTCAAATTGCTGGTTACTTTGGAATGATGAACTGGTTACCAACTATGATGCAAGGTAAATTAGGGATCAGCCTGGGTAACTCTAACCTTTGGATGATTACTACTATTGTAGGAATGTCGATCGGTATGTTAGTCTTCGGTTATTTTCTAGATATGTTTGGTCCACGTTTAGTTTATGGCATTTTCCTCATCCTATCAGCTATCTCGGTTTTCGCTTTTACTTATGTCCATTCTGCCTTAAGCCTTTTACTTGGCGGTGCTTTAATGGGCTTCTTTGTTAATGGAATGTTTGCCGGCTATGGCGCTATGGTTACGCGCTTATACCCCCTTCAAGTCAGAGCAGTAGCTAATAACATCATTTTAAATGTTGGTCGTGCAATCGGTGGTTTCTCTTCTCTCATCATTGGAATGATTTTAGAAAACTATGCGATGCGTGCAGTTATGTTTTTCCTAGCCAGTCTATATATTATATCCTTCTGCTTTATGATTTCGATTAAAAACCTCAAGCAAGAGAGATATCAAACCATCCATACAAACAGCCCTGCACTTGAACCAGCTAAAGTTTAAGACAATTTAGTAAAGCCCTCGACTTAAAGCGTCGAGGGCCATTAAATTTTACCAATTAAAAAGGTTCAGCCTTAAAGACTGAACCCCAAGTGGTAAATTTACTCACCAATTGTATGATAGCGTTGGAAAATTTTCTTTAAAGGGAAATATAAAACTGGCACTAAAATTGCTGTAACAAGTCCTGTAAAAAGACTGGCTGGCATGGCTGAAATCGCCATCGCAATTGCTGCAGAAGATGTGGCTCCTAAGATCATTTGATTGATAATATGCTTACCAAAGATTAATACAATCTTAGTTAATGCTCCTACGATTCCTAATGTCACAATATGACTCATACTATCCTTTTTATGGAAGAATTTATTATATATGAATGAGACCATAATCAAAACCAAGAGGTTTTCTAAAAGGGTAAAATGAACGACATAGAAATAACCATTCAAGCTATCAAAGAGGAAAAGCCCTATTAAAGCAGCAGCCGTACCACGTTTGAACCCCATTAGTAAAACTGCTAAAATCACCAAGGCATTCCCTGGATGAACAAAAGAATTAGAGATGGCGGATGGCATCGGGACACGGATAAAGGTAATCGCAGCGATGATTAAAGCAGCATAAATCCCGATTTGAACATACTTAAACGTTTTGTTATTTGACATAGTAACTTCCTTCTTCTTGCGTATTTTAATCAATTGTTTTATAAATTAAAGGTAATTCTTTGGCTGTATCAGCGATTTGAATAGCTTGGTCTAGTCGCTTCAAGCAGTCATCAATATCTTCCCGATTGGAATGGATGATTGCGAGTGGATCTCCTTCTTGAACAGGATCTCCTACCTTAGCTTTTAAGACAATGCCTACTACTGGATCAATTTCATCTTCTTTAACCGCACGACCCGCTCCTAAAACCATCGCTGCTTCACCCACTAAATCGGCTACCCAGTGACTAACTACACCTGATTTTTTAGCTAAATACGGAATTTGATACTTGGCTTTACCTAATTGTTCCGGATTATCAATGAATGAAGCATCTCCTCCTTGAATCTCAATAAATTCACGGAATTTTTCTAAGGCTGCTCCTGAGTCAATCTGCGCTTGCAACATTTCAATACCTTCTGGCAAACTTTTTACTTTCTCAGCAGACAAGAGCATTTGTGCTCCAAGATTCAGACAAAGCTCCGTTAGATCTTGCGGACCTTTACCTTTTAAGGTTTCCACAGCTTCATTGACCTCTAAGGTATTACCAATTGCAAAGCCTAATGGCTGATCCATATTAGATAAGATGGCTACTGTTTTACGACCTAAATGATTGCCTATTTCAACCATGGTGTTGGCCAACTCTTCGGCCATCTCGATTGTCTTCATAAAGGCGCCATCGCCTACTTTTACATCTAGGACAATTGCATCAGCACCCGAAGCAATTTTCTTAGACATAATGGAAGAAGCAATTAAAGGAATAGACTGGACAGTAGAAGTGACATCTCTTAAAGCATACAGCTTTTTATCAGCTGGGGTTAAATCGCCAGTTTGTCCGACCACGGCCACTTGGTGTTGGTTTACTTGAGCAATAAAGGCGGCTTCAGCGATTTCAAAATTAAAGCCCTTGATTGTTTCAAGTTTATCCAGCGTACCGCCCGTATGGCCTAAACCACGCCCTGACATCTTAGCCACCGGAACACCACAAGAAGCTACTAAGGGAGCTAGGACTAGAGTGGTTGTATCTCCAACACCTCCGGTCGAATGTTTATCTACTTTGATGCCTTTGATAGCAGAGAGATCGATCTGATCGCCTGATTCAACCATAGCCATGGTCAAATAACTAACCTCTTTAGCATTCATACCATTAAAGTAAACTGCCATATTCAAGGCGGCCATTTGGTAATCAGGAATTTCTCCCTTAGTAAATCCGTTAATAATATATTGGATTTCAGCTTGGGTCAATGCTTGATTTTCTTGTTTTTTATGGATTAAATCTACCATTCTCATACTTCATCATCCTTAATATTGTCTAATTTACTTCACCACTACGTTCGATTTTAATAATTTCTCCATCAGCTTGGGCAACCAGAATGATATCGGCATAATTTAAGAAAAGGCCATGCTCAACTACTCCAACCTTAGACTTAATCTCGGCTGCCAACACTTGGGGATTAGGAATCTCTTCTAAATGGAGGTCAATGATATAATTGCCGGAATCGGTAATGAAAAGCCTGTCATCTTCAATTCTTCTAAAGCTTGGTTTCATCCCAGCGCTTTTAAAAGCATCATAAACTTTCCATGAGCCAAAGCGAACTACTTCTACTGGAAGAGGAAATTTCCCTAATTGGTTAACTAATTTACTCTCATCCATAATCCAAATAATCTTATCACTGTTTTCAGCAATAATTTTTTCATGCAAAAGCGCACCACCACCGCCTTTAATACCGGCGAATTGACGAGTTGTTTCGTCCGCTCCATCTACTAACAGATCGATGCGATTGACATCTTCAATTTCTTTTAAGGGTAAGCCTAATTTTAAAGCCTGTTCAGAAGAGCGATCAGAAGTAGAGACTGTTAAAATATTATTGAGTTCTCCTGCTTGGAAACGGCGTCCTAGCTCTTCAATAAACCAATATGCCGTTGAGCCAGTCCCTAATCCGACCACCATACCATCTTCAACATAAGAGGCTGCATATTTGCCCACTCGTTTTTTTGCTTCTTCCATCTTATTCGATTCCTCCATTATCCAATGTATTGTACAATTTCACGTATATACTCTACCATATTCGCTATTTGCTTTAAATCCTCTTTTTCAGCCGTTCCTCCATGATAATCCAACAAATGCCATTCCTCGGGGCCCAAAATCACATCATCCAGGCTAGTGCCTGGTTGACGCTTCATTCTTTTGGAAGCTAAGTACATTAAAGAAAAGCGCTTAGAGGCAATTCGACCACGATAATGAAAGGTTGCTAATTGTTGATAGACTCTAGCTGTAAAGGTTTCTTTTAATAGTTTCGTAAAGTTGGTAAGATTTGGGGTAGAAATGCCCACAGTGAATAAGACCCAACTCGGTTCGCGGTAGCGATTCATCAACTGATTAATCAAAGTCGACTTAAAAATCCTTCCGGAGAAAACAAAGGTGCCTACAATAATTAAATCATAGTGGTTCAAAGTAGTTCGATCAACCTCACTTAAAGCTACCATCGGAAAGTCAAAGACTCTTTGGAGGGCTCTAGCATAAATTAAGGTAGATCCATAAGGTGATTCATAAATAATTAAACTTTTCATATATTCCCCCCTCTATACCTATTACTTTAGCTATTATAGCACAGTTTAAGACAATGTGTTAATCGCTTACAAGATTATATTAATGATTCTTTCGCATCTTTCCTCATTTTTGATATACTAGAATTATTAATCCGATAAAGGAGGCAATTGAATGCCACAAACAATCCACTTAGAGTGTCCAGTATGCCAAGCTAAGCAGGAACATATCATCGAAACTGCTATCAATAGTCAAAAACACCCCGAATTAAAACAACAACTATTAGAAGGTCAGCTTCTAGCCTTTGAATGCGATCAATGTGGGGCCAAAAGACAAATAGAAACTCAAATTCTCTATCATGATCCAAAACTCAAGCTTTTGATATATTTAGCACCTAATTTTAAAGAAAATCGCGAAAAAATATTAAAAGGTCTTAGCTTAATGACAGCTGAGGAAGGGATTGATATTAGTGATTATCATTTAAGAGTTGTAACTTCAGCCCCTCAACTGATTGAAAAAATCCAGATTTTTGATCGAGGATTTAATGATCAGGTAATGGAAGTTGTAAAAGTATTAACAGATGGCCTATTTGCTCAACAAGAACCGAATCGAAAAGTACTTAACCGCTTCTTTATTCACAAAGATAATCAAGATAAATTCCTTTATCTTACAGAAGATGAGCAGCTTATGGTTGATTACCATCCATCGCTTACAGACTTCATTCTTGATAAGTTTGCTAAAGAATTAAAAAACGATTATCTCGGGCAATTTATTATGGTGGACTATGAATGGGCAAGCAATATTGCCAATCACCAACCCGGACCAGGTCAGCCAATGTTAGATGAAGAATAGGTCTTATCACCATTCCCCAACAATTTACACACTCAAATCAAGAACAGCCTACACAAGCATGTGCAGGCTGTTCTTTTATATTATCAGACTCATTTTTAAATAATTATCCTAGTCATCTTCTTCAAAAAGCTTCTCTTCTCTCACCAAATATATAGGTCGTCGTTTATCTTCGGTAAAAATTTTAGAAATGTACTTGCCAATAATACCTAAGCATAAAAATTGAAAGCCACCCATAAATAATATTAATAAGGCCAAGAGACTGATCGCAGAAGCGCTTACTTGATAAAGTAAAAAAGCCACTAGTAAGTAGATACCCCAAACCAAAGCTGTGCCAATACTGAAAAGACCTAAGAAACTAGCAATTGTTAATGGAAAGTCCGAAAAAGAAATTAAGCCATCGATAGCATAATCGAACAAACTTCTAAATGACCATGAGGATTGACCAGCAATGCGTTTAATATTAGGGTATTCTAAATATTTCACTTTAAAACCAACCCATGAGAAAATCCCTTTTGAAAAGCGATTATACTCACCCATAGATACAACGGCATCTACGACTTGTGCCTTCATCAAACGATAATCTCGCGTACCTTCTGCTAACTCAAGGCGCGAAATTAAATTATTCAATTTGTAAAAAAGGCGGGCAAAAAAAGAACGAACAACTGGTTCGCCTTCTCTAGAAGTCCTTCTGGTTGCTACCACATCGACATTTGGATCTAGAATCATTCGATACATATCTACTAACATCATCGGTGGATCTTGTAAATCCGCATCCATAATTGCAACATACTCACCTTTGGCGTGTTTCAAGCCGGCATAAAGACCTGCTTCTTTACCAAAATTGCGTGAAAAAGATAGGTATTCAATGCTGTCTGGATATTGCTGAACCACTTCTTTAATAGCATTTAGGGTTTGATCGGTTGACCCATCATCTATTAATAGTAATTCAATTTCAACTTCTTTTAGGTCTTTTTGAACTTTTAAAATTGCCTCAATAAACGGCTGGATTGTCTTTTGTTCATTATAACAAGGAACAACAACAGTCATTACATTTTTTCTAACCAAAAAGATTCCTCATTTCTTAATACTTGCTAATTAAATTTGCAAGTCACTTGTCCTATTATTATATATCAAATTCACATCAAACTGTCTATTATTAAAATTTTTTCATAAAACAGTCGATCCCACGGTGCCCTTTCAAAAAAATAAACTTAAACACCCATAAATAAATTAGTGTTTAAGTTTATTGTTAAAGATTAAAACCATCTTAATTGCTAAGAACAGTTAGATGTTTTTAAGTGATGGCTGACTCAACTCTTTGGCTTCAATGGAATACTCGAACAACCACTCGCACTTGGGTATGGGGTCCGCTAATTTAAATACTAAGATCCACTCACCTGATGGAAGAATGCCTGGACGTGTTCCACTGCTTGATTCTAACTCATCAATACTTAGAATAATCCGTCGACCTTGACAAACATTTTGAATATCGATTCTTAAATTATAGTGTGAATCATAAGCCATTAATGAGTCAATCGCATAATCCCCCAGATAGATATTGAATTCAAACACTAAATAACTAATAGTAGCTGGAAGCTCTAAGCGTTCAATGATAAAAGAAGCTGATGGGTCTTCATAATCTTTAATAGTTAACCGCTTATTAACAAGTTGCAAAACGATCTCTCCCTTCCAATCATAAATCCTTAATAAGTTTAACCGTTGATTATGAATTTTGTAGCCTATTTACTGTTAAGTTTATGTAAATTTATACTCTCAATAAAGAATTAGCGCGGTTCTAATTTAATACGTAAATATTCATCATTATATTCGATCAATTTTTCTTGACCAAGGTTACGATAAATTTCTAAATGATCAATAATTTCTTGCGGAGGATAAAAGGCCGGATCGGCAATTACTTCTGGATCCATTAAATCAATGGCATCCTTATTAGGGGTAGCGTATCCAATATATTCAGCATTTCTAGCTGCTATATCTGGGCGCATCAAGAAATCCATTAAAGCGTGTGCACCTTCGAGATTTTTTGCACCTTTAGGAATGGCCAAGGTATCAAACCAAATGTTAGACCCTTCTTTCGGAACCATATAGGCTAAATTTTCATTGTCATACATAGCCATGGCAGCTTCGCCTGAATAAGTAACGGCTATTGGGGCTTCTCCGATTGTCGCATACATTTTAATTTCATCTGCAAGTAAAGCCAGGATATTAGGCATTAATTGTTTCATCTTTTGAGTGGCCTTAGCAATAAGTTCACTATCTGTTTCATTAAGTGAATGCCCTTCTGATTGCAGACCAATCCCAATCACTTCACGGGCGCCATCAATTATCATAATCTTATTACGATATTCTTCTCGCCAAAGGTCATTCCAACTGGTAATTTCGTCTTCCGCAATTTGACTGCTATCATAAAGAATACCTAAAGTACCCCAAAAATATGGCACTGAATATTGATTGCCTCGATCAAAAGGCTGGTCCATAAATTCTTCATCAATATGTTTGAGATTAGGTAAGCGTTTATGATCAATTTTTTCTAATAAATCCATTTCCATCATTGTTTCTACCATGTATTCACTCGGCCCAATTAAATCATAATTGGTACCAGCTTGTTGAATTTTTGTGAGCATGGCCTCATTAGAATCAAAGGTTTCATAAACTACCACATAACCCGTTTCTTCTTCAAACTCATCGATTAAATCAGGATCAATATAATCGCCCCAATTATAAAAATTGACAATATTACTCTCACCCGTTAATCCTTGACTAGATTGTAGGTAGTAACGCCCAACAAACATCAAAGCCACTGCAAGTAGAATGGCAATCATTACTTTTACTAATGCTTTCATTACTAACCTCCTCTAGCTTGACGCATTTTAAGTGCTGCTTTTCGCTGTTCTCCGACCCTGAGCGTGTAATAGCCAAAGACTAAAAGTAAAGCTAACAAGAACATTAAAGTAGAGAGCGCATTAATTTCCAAGCTTACCCCTGTTCTAGCACGTGAATATACCTCAACTGATAACGTTGAGAAACCATTCCCAGTTATAAAGAAAGTAACAGCAAAATCATCTAAGGAATAGGTGAAAGCCATGAAGTAACCGGCTAAAACACCACTTTTAATGGAAGGTAAAATAATTCTTGATAGAATCTGATTCTGGTTGGCTCCCAAGTCTTGAGCCGCCGTAATCATGGCTGGATTCATTTCATAAAGTCTTGGCAAGACCATTAAAACCACTATCGGCACATTAAATGCAATATGTGATAACAAAACAGTGGTGAAGCCAAATTCAAACTTTAATAAGAATGAAAACATCAAGAGAAAGCTAGCTCCCATCATGACATCGGGTGTAACCATTAAGACTGAATTTAGATTAAGAATAGCTTGACGACTACGATTAGAACGATAGTAATAAATAGCTATCGCTCCTAGAGTGCCAATGATGGTTGCAATTAAAGCGGATAAAAGAGCGATAATAAAGGTGTTTAAGATGAAGGTCATCAGACGTTTATCTTCAAAAAGGGTTTGATAATGCTCTAGCGTAAAACCAGAAAAGTTAGTCATGTCTCCACCAGCATTAAAGGAATAAAACATTAAATAAATCAAAGGTGCGTACATTAATAAAAAGACAAACGCAATATAAAGGGTAGAACCCATTCTTTTTTTAGTTTTATGCATCTTGACCACCTCCTGCCTTAGAACGATCCCTAGTAGTAAATAGAATGATGAACATAATCAACATTAAAACTACACCGATGGTTGATCCCATCCCCCAATCCTGGGTAACTAAGAAATGCTGCTCAACAGCCGTACCTAAAGTGATTACACGGTTTCCTCCAATTAAGCGGGTAAGCATGAAAAGAGAAAGAGAAGGAATGAAGACCGCTTGGACACCCGAGCGCACTCCTCTCAGTGATAAAGGAAAAATCACACGCCGAATGATGGTCATCTTAGATGCTCCCAAGTCATAGGCCGCTTCTAATAGACTGGGTTGAATCTCATTGATTGAGTTGAAAATCGGCAAGAACATAAAAGGCAACTCAATATAAGCTGCTACTAGAAGGAAGGAAACATCAGTAAACAGCAACTGTTGTCTACCGAAACCAAGCGCTTCAAAGAAATTATTTAAAGGACCCGAATTACCTAAGATGCCTATGAAGGCATAGGTTTTAAGCAATAAATTAATCCATGTTGGTAAAATAATCAGCATCAACCACAAGTCTTTATTTTTGCTTTTAGAAAGAATATAAGCTAGTGGGTAGGCTAATAAAAAAGTGAATAAAGTTACAAGAAAGGCATACCAAAAGGAAGACAGAGTCATTCGGATATATTCCATTGAAGTGAAAAAATGCTGGTAGTTAGCTAGGGTAAATTGTCCATCAATGCCTATAAATGACCGTTGAAAAAGCACTAGTAAGGGAGTAATCACAAAGATGGCTAGCCATAAATAATAGGGGATAGCCAACAAATGAATATTAGTCTTCTTCATTTTCCCCCTCCTCATATTGCTCTAAACGAGCGTCAAATTCCTCCTCTGTTTCATTAAATCTCATAACATGAATTTCATCCGGACCAATTTGCAAACCGATTTTTTGTCCAATATCAACCTTCTCTGTTGTGTGAATCATCCATTCGTTTTGCTCATCATCATAGGCAATAATTTCATTGAACATCCCTCTAAAGAGCATAGTATCAACTGTTGCGTTAATCTGACCCTGATTAGGAGCAGTGATTTTTACATCTTCTGGTCGAATCACAACCTCTACTGCTTCGCCTTTAGGAATCCCTGCATCCTCACAATCGAATTCATGACCGACAAATTTAACCCGGTAATCAGCCATCATGGTTGCATCAATAATATTTGATTCTCCAATAAAGTCAGCAACGTATCGATTAATCGGCTCATCATAAATATCTGAAGGCGTACCCGATTGCACAATTTCTCCTCTATCCATAACAAAAATCCAATCAGACATAGCTAAAGCTTCTTCTTGATCATGTGTGACAAAAACGAAAGTAATCCCTAGACGCTGTTGTAATTCACGTAATTCATACTGCATATCGGTTCTTAATTTTAAGTCTAAAGCTGATAAGGGCTCATCTAAAAGTAGAACGTCCGGCTCATTGACCAGTGCGCGTGCAATCGCTACCCTTTGTTTTTGACCACCTGACATTTCATTAATATTTCGTTCTTCATACCCATCTAACCGCACCTGCTTAAGCGCAGCTTGAACTTTGTTTTTAATGATTTGTTTGTCAACATTTTTGACAGATAAACCAAAGGCAATATTATCAAAAACATTCATATGTGGAAAAAGTGCATAATCTTGAAAAACGGTATTAACTTTACGTTTATTAGCAGGAATGTTGGTTACTTCATTTCCTTCAATCGATACTGTCCCTTCACTTGCTTGAGTAAAGCCTGCGATAATTCTTAAAATTGTTGTTTTACCGCATCCTGATGGTCCAAGCAAAGTATAAAACTGTCCTTGTTCCAACTCCATATTAATATTTTTTAATACCATTTGATCATCAAAGTGCTTTGAAACGTTCTTTAACTCGACACTTAGTAATGCTTCACTCATGCTTGACACCCTCTTTTGTATTTTTTGAAGGAAACCTTCCGCCCGATTATATCATGTTATACTCACGCTTTGTAAGTTAGATTTTAAAATAAAAATCGACAAACATTAATATTCAGTAATCTATCTGTAAACATTAAAAAAGCCACATGTACACATGTGACTCCTAATCTATAAATAAATTATTCGACATCCTCACCAATAATACGGACTTCTGTTTCTAGATGTACTTGGTTCTTTTCCCAAATAGTTGCTTGGATAAAAGCAATTAAGTCAGTATAGTTTGTTGCCGTTGCATTATCCACATTGACAATAAAGCCTGCATGCTTCTTAGACACTTCAGCTCCACCGATACGATAGCCCTGTAGACCAGCATCTTGGATTAACTTCCCTGTATAATAACCTTCAGGTCTCTTGAAAACAGATCCACATGAAGGATATTCTAAAGGCTGCTTGGATTGGCGTAAATGTGTTAGATGATCCATTTCTTCTTCTATATGTGCAAAGTCACCAGCTTGCAATTTAAAACGAACAGATAAAATCAAATCATTTTGCTCTTGAAAAACAGAATGGCGATAAGAAAAATGACAGTCTGGATTTTTAAAGGTTTTAATTAAGCCATCACGACTGATTACATCGACTTCATCAATGACATCTTTGACTTCTCCGCCATAGGCCCCCGCATTCATATAAACAGCCCCACCGATCGAGCCTGGTATACCACAAGCAAACTCCAGGCCTGTAAGTGAATGTTCGAGCGCTAAGTGAGTTAGTTTAATCAATGACGCCCCTGATTCCGCTTCAAGGATGTTAGAATCGATGCGTCGCATCGACTTCATCTCAGTCATCATGATGACAACGCCACGAATGCCACCATCTTTTACTATTAAGTTGGAAGCATTACCTAAAACCGTTAAATCTAACGGCTGATTTTTTACATAGTTCACAATGGTTTCCACTTGAAAGCGATCATGAGGAAAGACCAAATAATCTGCCTTACCACCTGTTTTTGTATAAGTATATTTTGATAGAGGCTCATCTTTTAATATTTTGATGTTAGGAAATTTTTCTAGTAAATTCATTTTATTTTCCCCTTCAGTATAATCGTCATTCCATTCTAGTTAAAAGGATGTCACTTGTAAAGTGGCATCCTTTTATGTAAGCGATTTACGCAAGATTTTTTTCCATAGTATAGACATCGTAATAAAAATGACCATGTCTTAAACGCTGACTTAAAGTTCCTTTGATATCAAATCCAAACGATTTATAAAGTCGGACAGCCCGTTGATTTTCAGTGACCACTTCTAAAGTTAAAATTTTTAAATCAACTTTTTTGGCAAAATCAATTAATTCTTGCACAATCATTTTGCCAATTCCATAGCCCCAATATTCTTTCACAATCGATACTCCTATTTCAGCGATATGGTCTTGCTTGTGACTTGAGAAATTAGCTAAATTACCGATTCCAATAACTTGATCGTCAACTTCAATAATTAATAATAATGATTTTTTAGCCAACAGGTAGTTTCGAATCAATTCTTTTTCTTGCTGAACATCCAGAGATAATCCTTCAGGTCCGGTTGTAAGATAATTGGTATCTTTACCGATATGTCTCATTAATCCTAAAATGGCGCGAGCATCTTTGACTTGGGCTTGACGAATTGACAGTTGAATCTCTTCTTCGACCATTTCGACTTGTTTTTCTTGGTCTGGATTTTCTCGATAAGACATTGTTTAATCGCCCCTTTCTATATGATCTCTAAACTTTTGAAAGATGATTTGATGCTTATTATCTGCTTGTGGCGATAAACTTATTTCTATTTGACGTTGGTTTTGATCCAATAATTTGAAAGCTATCTCTATATGACTTTTCGGTAAATAATCTGTAATAAATTGTGGCCATTCAACCAGACAAATAGACTGTTGATCGAAAAACAAATCAAAATCAACAGTATCCGCTCCACCTTCTTCTAAGCGATATGCATCAATATGGACCACTCGCTCAGCTACTTGCTGAAGTTCATATTCTTTAACTATGGTATAAGTCGGACTTTTAATGGCTCTATCAATTCCTAAAGAACGCCCAAAAGCCTGAGTAAAAGCTGTTTTCCCCGATCCCAATGGACCTGAAAGCAAAATAAGACTTCCTGGTTGAATGACTTTAGCTAATATTTTAGCCAGGCTTTTTGTATCCTCTAAGTTATGACTTGTAAAGTTTATCATCTTTTTTCCCCATTCACTTGCTGATAGATTAAGTATAACGAAGATTCCGGCAAACATCGAATTATTTGACTTTAGAGGTGATTATTGCTAATTTTATAGTAATAGAAAACGAGGAGGTCAGTTGATGAAAAAAATACTACAAATATCCACAGCACTTATCTTAACCGTTTTTTTAGGCGCTTGCGATATGTTGCCTGGAAATGATAAAGCAAAGGTAGAAAATGCCCCTACCGAAGAGGTTACTACTAATGAAGAAGAAAAAACAGATACTACCATGGCTGCTGAAGAAACCACAATGGAAGAAACTACTGTTGAAACAGCTGCTAATGATGCTGAGGGACTAGAAGGTACTGCAACAATCATTATTAACCAAGAATCGGGAGCCCCTCTTGAATATGAAGTAAATAATATCGGTGGTGTGAGTGTTCTAGAGGCTATGTCTGCGATTGAAGAGTTAGAATTCAACTTCAATGAAGATGAAGGTGTTGTTGATATTATTGATGGTGTAGAGAATGACTACGCTCCAAACACTTGGGTGTATTTAATTAACAAGCAATTTGCCGAGCTGGGTGTTGTTTCTCAAAAATTAGAAGACGGTGATGAAATCGAATGGTATTATGGTACTATCGATGATATTCCTGTTACAATTATTCCAGCAGAATAATCAAAAAAGCTATTAAATGCTATAAATGTAAGAAAACCACTCTTCTGGAAGAGTGGTTTTAAATTGCCTTATTTTTTACGAACGAAGTAACCGGCGATGCCGAATAAAGTAAGGCTTATACTGTACATGACCAGCTGATCACTTTCCCCAGTGTTTGGAAGTGTATCCTTCGCTGAATCAGTGGCTTGAACTTGATGATCCTTTACGACTGGTTGTGAAGAAGGGCTATTGGATAAATGATTGTCTTCAGCCTGTTCTTCAATATTGCTTTGGTCATCCAAGTCCTCAATTTGAGTATCTGCCCCATTTCCTACTGTTTCATCCGCTCCCGGAAATGGATTTAAGATGTTGTCTGTATCTGGCTCCACATCTGGATTTGATTCCTTATCATCACTCGGACGATTATAGTAGGTAATAAAGCGATTGCTTTCTTCTAACAGTTTCCCAATTTGTAGTAAACTGCGGTCGTTTTTAGCAAATGTGTTGAACATTACACCCATCGGCAGTCCTTTATCTGTCAAATATGTTGGTAAGCTCAGTGCAGGTGTACCAGTTAGATTAGCCAATTGAGTGTAAGGAGTCAAAGTCCACGCTGGTAACCATTGATCATAAATTACTTGTAATTTTTCAACTTTACTCAAACCAGACATGTCTTCCATTACTTCAGCCAGCTCTGGACTAATATGATTATAATCAGCCTTTGGAGCTGGGTAAGCATTAGTAGCTGTTAATAAAAATGGATATTTTGAATAGAAAGCGTTCATATCTTCTGTCACTTGATGGATATAGTCCCAAGCTCCAGCTACATCTTCTTTAGTTAAATCCTTTGATGTTTGGTATAAAGCCCAAGTTAGCAATTCCACATCTTCTCTTTGAATTGGTCGACCAAGTGGTCTCTTTGCTATATAGTCCAAAGAGCCAGCAGCCGAAGAAGCAAGAATATAGTATTGCTCCATTAATTTTTTTCCATCTACTGGATAAGCTACTTCCTCGACTAAATAACCTTCACCTTTTAAGAAATTGGCTACCTCTCGAACTGCTTGAATAGCATCTTCTGATATCGGCGTTCCAGCAGGAGTCATAGTTGTGTAGGCTATGGGAGTGGTCTTGTCAAAGCTTCCTTGCAGTACATGTTCACGCGTCTTTTCTTTTAATAAGGTCTCAAAAAGTGTAATTGTATCTTGCATTGATTTAGTCTCTGCAAAGTGGGTGGTTTGATTGTTTATTGAGCTGCTATCCCATGTTAAAATTCCTCTCGATGGATGTAAACCAATTAAACCAGACCAAGAAGCTGGAATTCTAGTAGAACCACCGGCATCACTGGAACTTGCGACTGGTACTTGCCCAATTGCGACAGCTGCTGAAGATCCCCCTGAAGATCCTCCCGGATTATGGGCTAAATTCCAAGGATTATGTGTGTCACCATACAATTCAGAATTAGTTACATTGATCCAACCCATTTGCGGATAAGAAGTTTGACCGATTACAATAAAGCCTGCTTCTTTAAAAGCTTTTACTTGGCGACCATCTCTAGAAGATGTTTGATCTTCCAAAAACTTGAAGCCGAGTGTATTGCTACCCTCTTCCACAGAGTGACCTAGACCCTTCACTAACATCGGCACACCATAAAAAGGCTGACCAGTATCTTCCATCGCTTCAGCTTCAGCTAAAGCAGCTTCTTTGCGTGTTGAAATAACGTTATTTAAATCAGGATTTGTTTCTTCGATTACTTGAAAAGCAAATTCAATTAATTCTTTACTTGTTGTTCTTCCACTTCTAACCATTTCAGCAAGTGTTGTGGCGTCCAACTTTTTATATTCTTCAATAGTTAAGGGAGTTTGTGAAGGTGTTTCGCCTTCACCTTGTGAATCAACTTCCATTCTAGCAGGTGTTTCTTGTGGTTCTTCTTCACTTTCACCAGGAATCACCGCCTTGTCAGATTCTATCTCTGGATTTGATTTTACTTGAATAGATTGCAAGCTGGAATTTAAGCTTTCTACATCTGATTCCATAGCGTTTACATTCACTGCAAGTGGCGTGAAACTATTTAAGGCAAGGGTTGACAACAATAAGAGTCGCTTCATTAAACTTTTTTTCATTGATTTCCTCCAATAAGTAATTTTTCACAAAATCCATTGTAACATGTTCTTCACAAATGTGAAAATGATTCTCATTAGATTTGCATGAGAAAAGCTCCTCAATCAAAAATCTGCTTGAGGAGCTTGGTTTATAATTTATTTAGGTTAGTTATTTAGAGCCTGGTTGGCTGTGATAATCGCTACTTTAAACACATCTTCTTCTACACACCCTCTTGAAAGGTCTGAAACGGGTTTATTCAGTCCTTGTAAAATTGGTCCAACAGCTTGGAAATTACCTAAGCGTTGCGCAATCTTATAGCCAATATTTCCAGATTGAATTTCTGGGAAAACAAAGACAGTCGCTTGTCCATCAAGAATAGACCCAGGAACCTTTTGTGCAGCCACCTCAGGAACAATAGCCGCATCAAATTGCATTTCACCATCAATGGTCAATTCGGGTGCTAATTGCTTCGCAATTTTAGTCGCTTCTGCCACTTTATCTACTTCTGGTGATTTGGCTGATCCATAAGAAGAAAAACTTAACATCGCCACTTTAGGATCAATACCAAAGATTTCAGCTGTTTTAGCACTTTCTACCGCAATTTCAGCTAAAGATTGTGCATCAGGATTAATATTAATAGCGCAATCTGCAAACACTAATTTTTGACCATTGGTATGAGGTGGAACCATGATAAAGGCTCCTGAAATTAATTTTACGCCTGGTCGTGTTTTGATAATTTGTAAAGCAGGCCTTACTGTATCTCCTGTTGAGTAAACGGCTCCACATACCATTCCATCCGCTTGATTGGTATAAACCAACATGGTTCCAAAGTATGCAGGATCTTTTAGGCGTTCAATAGCTTCTTCTCTAGTATTCTTACCCTTACGTCTTTCAACAAAAGCTTCAATCAATTGATCCATTGCTTGATATTCTTCAGGGTCATGGAGAGTAATCCCTTCAATCACCCAATTTTTTTCATTGGCTAGTTGTTTAATTTCTACCTTATTTCCCAAAACAATCGGTTCCACAATATCTTCGGCATGCAAGCGTACTGCTGCTCCTAAAACACGTGGGTCAGTCCCCTCAGGAAACACTATTTTGATGCCTTTTCCTTTTATCTTTTCTTGTAACTGTTGAAACATTGCTCGATCACTCCTTAATATTCACTGTCACTCTTAATGATACACTTTTATAAAATTGTTCTCAATATTTTTATTTAAAATTGTATCTAGTCTTTGGGATAAGGTATATAATCTGATTCATTTACTTTTCATCTGTTTCACTTGGATGGAAATTCTGTTTGATATTCTGTTCATGTTTAGCACGATTTAACATTCGATTTTCTTTCTCATTTTGAGGATAGTATTTACGGTAATTATCGGCAATCTTTTTAAAAAATAAGCGATACAATAAATAGATTGCCAAACAAATCATTAAGAAGGGTAAAGCTGCTACCAATAATAAAACAAGATTTTCTAGCATCCACTTGGTAGAAATCAAAGCTTCTTTAAAAGTATTAGCTATACGACCTATAAAGGAATAATTTTGATTGCGTTCTTCTGCTAGAACATAGCGCTCACTCAAAGTAATATTGATAGTGGCTTGTTCTATTTGATTTTCCAAGTTAGCTTGTTCGGCTAAATATTGATCTCTTTGAATAATAGCATTTTCAATTTCAGTTTGAATTTGGACAATTTCTTCAATTTTTTCTGCTTGATCTAATAAGGCATTTAACCGGTCTAAACGATCCTCTACGGCTTGTAAACGGATGTCAATATCATTGACCGAGCGAGTGACATCTTGGGACCCTCTACTTGACGATTGCAAAGAAACAGCCGGCAGGTCTTGGAGTTTCTCAACTGTTTGATTAAAGTTCGCCTGTGGAATACGCGCAGTCAAAATTAACTCACGCAACTCTTGCTCACTATCAGAAAATTGTCCACCATCTATCAAATACTCATTTTGATAGTGAATGCTGCCTTTGCTTTTTTCAATCACTTCAAATAAAGCTTGTTTGGCCTCCTCATATTTTAAGGTCTCAAAATATAAGTCTGCCTTTTGAATCAAATAGGCTTGGTCAGCAGCTACTTCTTCTTGATAAGTTTCATTAGTCATTCTCATCTGTTGATTATCCAAATTGATGGAATCATTAAGAATTTGGTCTGGGGTTTTTTCTGACTTAAAAGAGCTTTGATTAAAATTTTCACAAGCTACTAAACTCATTGTAACTGCTACTACTAAAATCAATAATTTGTAGTACTTTTTCATTTTATTTACTCCTTCAGATATTTTTCTTTATTATACTAGTAAATTTAATGAAAGACTAAGTTATGACTTGCAATTTGATGTCTACAGTTGTAAACTTTAAGTGAAGTTACATGTGTAATCAGAGAGGAGTTTTCTTATGCAAGAAAGTCTTTCAGTCCCATCGATCACTGATGCAGAATGGGAAATTATGCGGATAGTCTGGGCCCATCATTCACTTACTTCACGCCAAATTATCGATACTGCTAGTCAATTTTCTGATTGGAAAGAAGCTACTATAAAAACTTTAATTAACCGCTTATTGCAAAAAGAACATTTGACTCTTGAAGGAGAACATAAACCCTATCAATATCAAGCAAATATTTCTGAAAAAGAGGCGGTTCATGCAGAAATAAGTAAGCTACTGAACCGCATTTGCAATAAAGATAAGGCTCCTTTTATTCACCAAATAATTAATGATGTCATCTTATCACAAGCTGATTGTCAACAGCTGATAAAACAATTGCAGGATAAGGGCAAGCAGGCTCCAAGCCAAGTAAAATGTAATTGCCCAGTCGGTCAATGTCAATGTCACTCATGGTCTCATTAATTAATGGAGGAATTATCATGAAAAAACAAGATTTTAAAGTCCAAGGTATGTCTTGCAGCCACTGCGCTCAAACTATTCAAGATTTGCTTTTATCAATGGATGGAGTTGAGAAAGTAAATATCCAAGTGGATACTAAAGAGCTTACTATTGAGCACCAAGACTTTTTAGCTATGGAAGATTTTAATCATGTGCTTAAAGATACTCACTATCATTTAAGCAAATAATCGATCCCTAAAGGAGGGCTAAAATGCAATCAAGTACTTATACTATTGATGGAATGTCCTGCGCTTCTTGTGCAATGACAGTCGAAAAAACGCTTAATCAAACAATGGGTGTTGAAACAGCCGAAGTAAATCTACTGAACCACTCTGTAAAAGTCAATTTTGATCCACAAAAGGTCACATTTGAGACACTGGCTGATCGAGTAGAAAAGGCAGGCTATCAGCTATTACCTTCGATTAATGAAGCGCTCATTCAAAACTTTCGGATTGAGGGAATGTCTTGTGCTTCTTGTGCGCAAACAGTTGAAAAAGCAGCCAATCAACTGTCGGACGTTCAGTCTGCTCAAGTCAATTTTGCTACTTCAACATTGAATGTTGAGTGGGATCATAAAGCCCAGCCAGATAAAGCGATTGAGGCGGTGCAAAGAGCGGGTTATAATGCCAGTTTAATTATTTCTCCTGAAGAACAATATCAAAAAGATTTAGAGCGAGAACAGCAATATTTAAAAAAGTCCAAGCAAAAAATTATGGGTATGGTCCTGTTCACTCTGCCACTCTTTCTTTTAGCAATGGGTCCAATGATTGGCCTTCCTATTCCGGATTCTCTTTCAATAAAGCAACATCCAAGCGTTCATGCCCTCATTCAGATGATTTTAAGTAGTGCTGTTTTATATTTAGGTAAAGATTTATTTATTCGTGGATTCAAGAGTCTTTTGAATGGCCACCCCAACATGGACAGCTTAGTCGCAATAGGTAGTGGAGCCGCTTTTGTTCAAGGTCTAGTCGTAACGCTCTTTCTATTCATCAATCCTCTTCAAAATAGTCAAGAGATTGAATTATACTTTGAATCAGCTGCAGTAATTGTCTCTTTAATGACAATCGGCAAGTATTTAGAAGACATTGCTAAAGGACGAACTTCTTCAGCGATTAAAACCCTAATGGATTTAGCACCTAAAGAGGCACGTAGAATTAAAGAGGATGGCTCCATTGAAATTGTTCCAACCGAACGCATTCAACCAGGAGATCATTTGCAAATTAGACCTGGAGATACCATTCCAATGGATGGAATCATTCTTGAAGGTCAATCCAGTGTCGATGAATCGATGTTAACTGGTGAAGCCATGCCGGTTAATAAAAGCAAAGGCGACTGCGTAACTGGAGCTAGTTTAAATAAAACCGGTGGCTTTACCCTGAAGGTAGAACGAGTAGGGCAAGACACTACGCTTTCTCAAATTATTCAATTAGTTAATGAAGCTCAATCTTCCAAAGCTCAAATTGCTAAATTTGCTGATGTGGTAGCGTCTTATTTCGTCCCAACAGTTATGGTGATTGCCTTAATCAGTGGTTTATTCTGGTTCTTTATAATGAATCAATCCTTAACTTTCAGTTTACAGATTTTTATTAGTGTTTTAATTATCGCTTGCCCTTGTGCGCTTGGTTTAGCCACTCCAACAGCTATCATGGTGGGAACAGGTAATGCTGCACAAAAAGGGATCTTAATTAAAAGTAGTGCCAGTCTAGAAACTACTCACCAAGCAGATACTATTTTGCTTGATAAGACAGGGACTATCACCCAAGGTCAACCGAGTGTGACTGATTTTTATCCTGTTGATGAAAAAGATAAAGCTATTCTATTAAGTAAGTTAGCAAGTGTTGAAGCCAACTCAGAACACCCTCTTGGCAAGGCAGTTGTCGATTATGCCGAAAGTTTCGGCATAGAATATCAGGCTTTGAAGCAAATCCAATCAATTACAGGTAAGGGAATTACTGCTGAGATTAATGGCGAAAACATAGATATTGGTAACCAGCGTTTAATGGAAGAAATATTAAGCCAACCCATCCCTCAAGATTTTCTCTCACTAGCAGATAAACTGAGTCATGAAGCCAAAACTGTTATTTTCTATGCAATTAACCGCCATTTCCAAGGCTTATTAGCCATTTCAGATCCGATAAAAGAATCGAGTATGGAAGTAATAAAAACTCTCAAAGCAATGGGTCTTAAGGTGATGATGGTGACAGGTGATAATCAAGCCACAGCAGAACATATCGGTCAATTAGTAGGAGTGGATAAAGTCTTTGCCGAAGTTTTGCCTGAAGATAAGTCACGTATTGTAAAGGAAGTACAAGCAACCGGCAATAAAGTGATTATGGTCGGTGATGGCATTAATGATGCCCCTGCTTTAGCACAAGCTGATATCGGCATGGCGATCGGGTCTGGGACCGACATTGCGATTGAATCTGCTGATATTGTGTTAATGAATAACCATTTAACCACCATTCCGACCGCTATTAATTTGAGTCATGCGACTATCCGCAATATCAAACAGAACCTTTTCTGGGCTTTCTTCTATAATGTGATAGGCATTCCTTTTGCGATGGGCGTTATCTATCTATTTGGTGGTCCCTTACTTAACCCAATGATAGCCGCCTTAGCTATGAGCTTTTCTTCTATCTCTGTTTTACTTAATGCTCTACGCTTAAAATTTTTTGCTGAATAATTAACAACTCATTCGAGGAGTGGCTCAAGTTGAGCCACTCCTTTTTTGTGAATCAATTAATTTTCATGGAATTCCTAGAATTGATACACCAAACTAAAAAAATTTACTATAATAGAAGTATCAGCAATTAAAAAACTTACTTAAAGAAAGGATTTAATCATGACTAAATTATATTTTGCAAGTCCCCTTTTTAATGAAATGGAACTAGCCTTCAACCAAAAAGTTGCTAATGAATTAAGACAAGCCATACCTTCTTTAGATATTTTCTTACCACAAGAACAAGCTGAAATTAACGATAAGCAAGCCTATGCCGATTCAAAGATGATTGCTCGTTTGGATACGGAAGCAGTGCTAGCAAGTGATATCGTTTTGGCCGTCTTAGATGGACAAACCATTGATCCAGGTGTAGCCAGTGAAATTGGTATTGCCTACCAAGCCGGCATTCCTATTATTGGTCTATTTTCAGACTCCCGTCAACAAGGCGCGGATAACCCTCAAAAAATTGAAGCACTCAAAGAAGTTGCAGAATCACAGTTCGCCTATGTTAACTTATACACTGTGGGATTGATCAAACTTAACGGAAAGGTTGTTTCTCACTCTTCCGAGATTGCTGCTGCCATTGAAGAAGTCTTAAATAAAAAATAAAGACCAAGATGTTACTAAGTCACAATAGATGGGTGGAAATATATGTATTCCAATAAAGTAGGTTTAATTGATATCGGTTCAAATACTATTCGTATGGTGATTTATGCAATCGATCAATATTATGATGTTCATGAAATTACTAACCTTAAAGCGCCTGCACGTTTATCTCAATACTTGAATAAAGATGAAAACGACCAGGTAATGATGTCTGATAAAGGGATTCAGAAACTAACTGAAACGCTAGCTAGTTTTAACTATGCCGCTCGAGCACATAAAATTGAGGAGTTAATTGTCTTTGCTACAGCAGCTATTCGTCAATCAGCTAACCAAGAGCAAATCATACAGCGGGTATTAGAAGAAACTGGCATTGAAATTCGCATCTTATCAGAAAAAGAAGAGGCTTCGCTGGGCCAGTACGCTATTTCGCACTCCTTACCTAATCGTAATATGGTGACTATCGATATGGGCGGAGGGTCTTGTGAAATAACCTTGTCAGAAAACAAAGAGATTAAACAATACCATTCCTTTCCATTTGGCGTAGTCAGCTTGAAGGAAAAGTTCTTTAAAGATAAAGACCATAATGATTCAACAGCCATTGAAAAGACAAGACGCTATTTACAAAAAACTTTTAAGTCACTGGATTGGCTAAAGAAGGTTAAGTACCCGATCGTTGCGGTCGGTGGTTCTGCGCGTAATATCGCTCAAGTTCATCAACGCCTACAGAATTATCCCATTGCTGGCTTACATGGTTATCGACTCTCTGAAAAAAATCTAAACACCACACTCGACCTATTCCAGTCAACAAATTACCAAGATATGCAAGATATTGACGGTTTAAGTTCTGATCGAACTGACATCATTATTCCAGCTAACTTAGCATTAATTGAGCTTTTTCAAATCGTCAATGCGCCTACCCTATTCATTTCTAGACAAGGGCTGAGAGATGGTGTTATTACTTACTACTTGAATGATCATTTTAACCAGCCTATTAATCCTGAGCATATTCACGTTCGAAGTGTCGCCAAAGTATGTCGTGATTTCAAAGTGCATCCAAAGGTTGCAGAAATTCGGAGTAAAATAGCGATCGATCTTTATAAACAACTGACTGATTTAGGACAAATGGATTATTCCTATGCTCAGCAAGTTGAATTAGAAATGGCAAGTTATCTCTACCGATGTGGCCAATTCATCTCTAAAGAAGCTGATTCCCAGACAACTTTCTATCTTTTATCCAATATGGATTTGGCCGGTTTTTCACATCGCGACCGTGTCCGCTTAGCTTTATTAAGCAGTTATCGTAATAAATCTTTACTCAATCAATATTGTCAGTCTTTCAGCAATTGGTTTAGTAGTGAAGATATAAAAGAACTACAAGCTTTAGGAGGTATTTTAAAATTTAGCCAATCATTAAACGATTCTAAAACTTCTCCGATTAAAAATATTAAATTAGAAAAAAAGAAAAAAGACTATATCCTAACCCTTTATCACAATGGCCCTGTGGTAGCCGAGCAATATCGAGCAGATCGTCACGCCAAACATATTGCTCGTAGCTTAGATGGAAGCTTAAAACTAAAGTATGTTGACTTAGAGGCTTAAAGAAAACTGAGAGGAGAAATGAAATGACTGAGACCAAAAAAAAGAAAAAGAAAACAGTGAATAAGGATAAGCGCATTTCTAACTCAAGAAAAAATCGCGGACAATTTGATAATCCTGACTTTTATTTTAACCGCGAATTATCTTGGCTAGACTTTAATTTACGTTGTATTGACAATGCTTATGATATGACCAATCCTTTACTGGAACAAATAAATTTCTTAGCCATTGCCTCTTCAAATCTCGATGAATTCTTTATGGTCAGAGTTTCGGGAGTTTATGATCAATACCTTGCTGGTGTGGAGGTTTCTGAAAATAAAACCTGCCAAACACCCGAAGAATTATTAGAAAACATTAGTCAGCGCAATCAACGCAATGTCGCTAAACAATACCAACGCTACCATGAATTAATGCCTCTCTTGCCAAATACTGGCTACCAAATGAAGTCCATCGGTGAATTATCCGTATCTGAACAAGCAGAAATAGACTATTACTTTAAGACCTTACTCTTACCGACTCTTTCTCCTTTAGGAATCGATGCCTACCGGCCTTTCCCTCACCTTGTCAATAAAGTTTTAAACATTATGGTTAAGCTGGAAAAGGATGGCAAAGAGCATCGAGCGATTCTTCCTATTCCTCAGCTGATTGAACGTTATTTCATTATTGAAGGACAAGTCCATACCATCGTCTTAGTGGAAGACATTATCATCCACCACCTTGATCGTATTTTTGAAGGCTATGAAGTTGTGGCTGCTTATCCTTTTCGAATTACACGTAATGCAGATTTTTCAATTGCAGAAGACGGTGCTTCCGATTTGTTAGTTCTAATTGAAGACTATGTCAAACAAAGAAAAAATGGAATGGCTGTCCGGCTTGAAATTGACCGCTCACGCTTAATGAATTTTTCTGAACAAAACCTTACTTATCTACAAGAAGTTTTTGAGTTGGAAGAAAATGCTGTTTACTTAATTGACGGGCCGCTCGATTTAACTTTCCTTTTTGCCTTAAGAGAAGAAATTGGTGAAAATAACCCTCAATTCTTATTTGAGGAGCATATACCCTACCTGAATCCCAAACATTTAGGAGAAGACCTATTCACCCAGGCCAAAGACCATGACATCTTCCTCCACCACCCTTATGATTCGTTTGATCCGGTAGTTAACTTAATAGCGTACGCTGCTCAAGATCCTCAAACCATTGCCATTAAACAGACCCTTTACAGAGTTTCTAAAAACTCTCCCATTATCTCAGCCTTAAAAACCGCTGCCGAAAACGGAAAAGAAGTTACCGTGTTGGTGGAACTAAAAGCACGTTTCGATGAAGAAAATAATGTTTATTGGGCCAAAGAATTAGAAGAAGCAGGCTGTCACGTTTTATATGGTGTTAGTGAACTAAAGACCCATTCCAAAATTTCACTGGTCATTCGCAAGGAGGATAATAAAATCCAACCTTACCTTCATCTAGGAACAGGTAATTACAATGACAAAACAGCAAAAATTTATACCGATATGGGCTTATTTACGACGCACCCTGGTTTAACGGATGATGCTACTGATTTCTTCAACTATTTAAGTGGTTATAGCAGCTTGCCAGATTATAAACATTTACATGTTTCACCTTTTGCCATTCGGGATTCTCTAATGGATTATATTGATGAGGAAATTGCTTTTCAAAAACAATACGGTAATGGTCGTATCATTGCTAAAATGAATTCCTTAACCGATCTTCCCCTCATCCAAAAGCTCTATGAAGCCAGTCAAGCGGGTATTTCAATTGATCTAATTGTTAGAGGTATCTGCTGTTTGAAACCGGGCATTCCTGGAATATCTGATAATATTCGTGTACGTTCAATTGTTGGTCGCTTTTTGGAACATTCCCGTGTGTATTACTTTAACCATAATAGTGATAACCACCTATTCCTCTCTTCAGCTGATATGATGACGCGCAATATGATTAAGCGTGTCGAAATTGAATTCCCGATCTTAGATAAGGATATCGAGGCCGATATAGTGGACTATTTAGAGCTTCAATTAGCTGATAATATGAAAGCACGTGAACTGCAAGTAAACGGCGAATATATCCGCCCAGTTATCATTGAAGACCAAAAAATCAACTCGCAAGAAATTTTAATCGAGCGAGCCAGCCAACGTCAAAAAGATCTCGATGAGCGCTTAGCTAAAGAAAAACAGAGTCGCAAAATTCGACTCAGTAAACTAAATCCCGCTCGTGATAATCAGACTAAACTGTCAAGTCCGCAAGATCCTTCTATAATCAAACGCTTCTTAGCTTGGTTACGCAGTCTATAAAATTTTGACTCTGTCCCTAAATGGACAGAGTTTTTTATCTTCTAATAAGTTTATCAATAAACTATATTTCTTAATGCTTTTTAGTCCTTATCATGCTAGAATGAAGGCGTATGTCTATGAATCTAAGATGGAGGTTATGTTTGTGATCAATGTATCGAATGTTAGTTTACAATTCCCAGACCGGAAATTATTTGATGAGGTCAATATTAATTTTACACCTGGCAACTGTTATGGTGTGATCGGAGCCAATGGTGCTGGTAAGTCAACCTTTTTAAAAATTTTATCAGGTGACATTGCACCTACAACGGGAAATGTGTCCATGGATCCTAATGAAAGATTAGCTGTTCTTAACCAAAACCACTACGGATTCGAAGACTATGAAGTGATCGAAACCGTGATGATGGGTTATAAGGAACTTTATGAAGTAAAGAAAGAAAAAGATGCCATCTATATGAAAGCTGATTTTTCTGATGAAGATGGGGTGCGCGCTGGCGAATTAGAAGGTTTGTTTGCCGAAATGGGTGGTTGGGAAGCTGAATCAGAAGCTTCTAATATGTTACAAGGCTTAGGAATCCCTACTGAACAACATACAGCCAAGATGAGTGAGCTTATCGAAGCTGATAAAATCAAAGTTTTACTGGCTCAAGCACTTTTTGGTAAACCGGACAATCTGCTCCTAGACGAGCCAACTAACGGTCTAGATGCTCAAGCTATTGATTGGCTAAGTAACTTCATCATGGACTTCCCAAACACTGTCATCGTTGTTTCTCACGACCGTCACTTCCTAAACACAGTATGTACTCATATGGCGGATGTCGACTTCGGTAAAATAAAAATTTATGTGGGAAACTATGACTTTTGGTTACAATCCAGTCAATTAGCCGCTAAATTGCAAGCGGATCAAAATGCTAAAAAAGAAGAAAAAATTAAAGAATTACAAAACTTTATTGCGCGCTTTTCTGCTAATGCTTCTAAATCAAAACAAGCGACCTCTAGAAAGAAACTTTTAGAAAAAATTACCCTGGATGACATTCAACCTTCCAGCCGTCGCTATCCATTTGTCGGCTTTTCACCTGAACGTGAAATCGGTAATGATTTACTTAGCGTAGAAGGACTGTCAAAATCAATTGACGGTGAAGCCCTCTTTGATAATGTTACTTTCACTTTGAATCGTGATGATAAGGTGGCTTTTGTCTCCCGCAATGACAATGCCATTTCAGCCTTTTTTGAAATCTTGATGGGAAACTTGGAAGCAGATAAGGGAAGCTTTGAATGGGGTGTTACGACTTCACAAACCTATCTGCCACGTAATTCGGGCGATGAATTTGATGGAGTCGAGTTGTCAATTGTCGATTGGTTAAGACAATATGCTTCTAAAGAAGAAAGTGACAATACCTTCTTACGCTCCTTCTTAGGACGCATGCTCTTTACAGGAGATGATGTCTTAAAACCTGTCAACGTCCTTTCTGGTGGTGAGAAAGTCCGCTGTTTACTTTCAAAAATGATGCTATCGAAAGCCAACGTTTTAGTGATGGATCAACCAACCAACCACTTAGACCTTGAATCCATTACTGCTTTAAACGATGGTTTAATTAAATTTAAATCCGCTATTCTCATCGCCTCACATGACTACGAAGTCTTAAATACAACAGTCAATCGTGTAATTGAAATTACTCCAACTGGGGCCTTTGATCGCATGAATACCAGCTATGAGGAATTTGTCAATGATAAAGATTTACAAGCGCGAATAGATAAAATGTATCCAAAAGATTAATTTTAAGCGACTCAGCAGTCGCTTTTTTTCTTTTGCTATCAAAAGTTTGACAGAAATCTTGCAAGCTAAAAATTTTTGAAAAAAATTCTATAAATGAAGCTTGTTTTTCGCTATAATACAAACAGACTATAATGAAAGTGAAGTGAATTAAATGGGTCGTAAATGGATGAACATTCGCGAAAAAAAAGCGAAAACCGATCAACAAACCTCAAGAATTTATGCAAAATTTGGCATTGAAATTTATGCAGCAGCCAAATCAGGAGACCCAGATCCGGAGACCAACCAGAAACTAAAATTTGTTGTCGATCGTGCTAAAACCTATAATGTACCATCTCACGTCATCAACAAAGCCATTGACAAGGCCAAAGGCTCGGCCGATGAGACCTTCCAAGAATTGCGATACGAAGGTTTTGGCCCGAATGGTTCAATGATTATCGTGGATGCTTTAACAAATAACGTAAACCGCACTGCCGCCAATGTTCGCATGGCCTTTAATAAGAACGGTGGAAATATGGGGGTTGCTGGATCCGTTTCTTATATGTTTGATCATGTGGCTGTTTTTGTGATGGAAAACCAAGATGAAGAAACCATTACAATGGCTTTATTGGAAGCAGATCTCGATGTCAAAGATGTTTATACTGAAGAAGGATCTGTGGTTGTATATGGTCAACCTGGTGATTACGGCACTATTAAAGAATGTCTGGAAAGTATTGGTATTACTGACTTTTCAGTGGCTGAAACTGAAATGATTGCCCAGACTGAAGTGGACCTCAACGCAGAAGACTTGGAAACTTTTGAGAAGTTAATTGATGCATTAGAAGATGATGAAGACGTGCAAAAGGTTTATCATAATGTGAATATGTAATTAATTCACGTAAATTTAAAGGTCTATATTCCTATGTTAACAAATAGCCTCCTATCCGTTGAATAGGAGATTGTTTGTTAACATCCGTTTAAATATCAATCTTATTATTTATATTTTTGTACACGATACGATCATAATACAATAAATAATTCCACCAAATAAAAGGTATTAATAAAGGAATTGCTCTTCATAAATAAAAATAATCCGAATAGTTATAGAAAGAACATTCAATCCAACTATTGATGCTCTCTTATAGATTAAACGTTTAGAGAAGCATCAGTGGAGTGAGTAATAAATCCATTGATTTATTTGACAATCTTTCTACATACTATTCGGATTTTTTCATAAGACTAATTTATTAATCTTTCTACTAATTATAGATCTTTAACCTTCATCATACGAGTGATACTTGCTCGCTCATTTTCTTCTAACTTCATTGAAATATAGTTGATTGTCTCTTCGGTATCCGGAATCATTCGATATTCAAGAGCGTTAACACGTCTTCTTGTTTTTTCGATTTCATCGGCTAAAAGCTGACAAGTCTTTTCAATTTCGACTAAATCTAATAACTTGGGCAAAATGGACCTTAAACCTTCTAAAGCTTCATCTAATTCCGCATTGGAATTCAAATAACCATAGCGTAAAGGCTCATCATCAATATCATCATCTAAATTAAAATCCATTTTAGGAACATTGACACTCATAATATTTTTAAGGTCAATTGAAAGATCAATGTTTTCACCTGAAATGGCCGCTATCTCTTCAATAAAATGATCGCTCATTAAAGACTTCGCTAATACAAATGATTGTAAGGCATTTGAAAGTTCTGCTTCCACTTGATCTCTTAGTTCATTGTTTTTACGAATCAAATCAATAAAATGGCGCATCAATTCATCTTGCTTATCTTTAAGTAACTTATGCCCGCGACTAGCCAGTGCGTGCGTACTCTTTAAAGCTGACAGCTCCATCCGGGTGGGCTTTACCCCTAATACGTTTGCCATAGTGCATTACTCTCCTTTCGGTAAGTATTGCTCGATCATTGGATCCTTGATCCGTTTCAATTCGCTCTTCGGTAAAATCTTTAATAAGTCCCAGGCAATATCAAGCGACTCAAAGATGTCACGGTTCTTATCAAAGCCTTGGTTAACATAGCGTTTCTCGAATTCATCAGTAAATTTAACATACTGTTTATCGATATCTGAAAGGGCTGACTCACCCAATACAATCGCTAATTCTTTTGCTTCTTTACCTTTGGCATAAGCTGCAAATAGCTGGTTCATTGTCGGTGCATGATCTTCACGTGTTTTTCCTTCACCGGTTCCCTTATCCTTCAAACGCGATAAGGAAGGAAGAACATTAATAGGCGGCTTAATACCTTGGTTATCTAATGAACGGTCTAAGATGATTTGTCCTTCAGTAATATAACCGGTTAAGTCAGGGATTGGATGAGTAATATCATCTTCAGGCATGGTAAGAATTGGGATTTGAGTAACCGATCCCTTAGATCCTACTAAACGTCCTGCGCGTTCATAGAGTGTAGATAGGTTGGTATATAAGTAACCTGGATAGCCACGACGGCCTGGTACCTCACGACGGGCTGCTGACACTTCACGTAAGGCCTCACAATAGTTCGTCATGTCTGTCATGATAACTAAAACGTGCATATCTTTTTCAAAAGCCAAGTATTCGGCAGCAGTTAAGGCGATTTTTGGAGTCGCTAACCGCTCAATTGCTGGGTCATTAGCTAGGTTAACAAACATTACTGAACGATCGATTGCTCCGGTTTCACGGAAAGAATCCATAAAGTATTCAGCCTCATCATAAGTAATTCCCATGGCTGCAAAGACAACTGCAAAATTTTCATCAGAATTTAAAACAGTTGCTTGACGTGCAATTTGGGCTGCTAACTCTTTATGCGGCAAACCAGAACCAGAGAAAACGGGTAGTTTTTGTCCACGAACCAGTGTATTCAAATGGTCGATGGTTGAAATACCTGTTTGAATAAATTCATCCGGATAGTCACGCGCCATTGGGTTAATCGCTTGACCATTGATATCAGCAAACTTTTCAGGAATGATTTGCGGTCCGCCATCCATCACATTACCCATACCGTCAAAGATGCGTCCCACAATATCTTCGGATAAAGCAAATTCTAAGGGCTTGCCTTTAAAACGCGCTTTAATATTGGATAGCTTCATTGAAGAAGTACCACCATAAATTTGAACAACGGCTTTACCCTCTTTAGCTTCTAACACCTGACCCATACGAATTTCACCATCGTGGAGCTCAATTTCAACTAGTTCGTCATAGGCTATATCTTCGACGCCATCTACAATCATCAAAGGACCATATAGGTCAGAAATATTTGTATATTCCTTAAGCATTTGCTCCACCTCCTTGTTCTAATACTTGTTTCATGTAGGTAGCAATTTGCTGATCAATCTCATCCAAGCGGTGAATTTCTTCTTCTGGAATAAATTTAGCTCGAGCAATTTGCTCACGAACTTCTTGAGTACCTTCCATAATTTCATTATAGTAAGCACCCAGTTTCATTGCTTCTCTTGCCTCAATTTCAAAATCAATAATTAAATTCAATAATTTCAATTGTTTTTCTTCAGAGGTTGTCGTATCAACATCGTCAAAAGCATTTTGTTGTAAGAAGTCTTCACGAATCATCCCTGCGATGGCAAGCGTTAATTTATCTTTTTCAGAAAGTGAATCTAAACCAACCAAACGAACAATTTCTTGCAAGCTTGATTCTTCTTGAAGAAGGGATAAGCAATGACGTACTTTCTCACCCCAACTTGGGTCAATGTGTTCATCATTATGTGCTTGAACATCGGTTGAATATTGAGAATAAGAATCTAGCCAGTTAATAGCTGGGAAGTGACGTTGTTGTGAAAGTTTAGAATCTAAACTCCAGAATACTTTTACGATACGTAAAGTATTTTGGGTAACGGGTTCTGAAGTATCCCCACCTGGAGGTGAAACCGCTCCAATGGCAGAAACTGAACCAACGCGCTCATCTGATCCCAATACTTGGACCAAGCCGGCACGCTCATAGTATTCTGCAATACGTGAACCTAAATAAGCTGGATAACCTTCATCCCCTGGCATCTCTTCCATACGTCCTGACATTTCACGTAATGCTTCTGCCCAACGTGAAGTAGAATCCGCCATGATGGCCACTGAATAGCCCATATCACGGAAGTATTCCGCAATAGTGATACCTGTATAGATTGAAGCTTCACGAGCCGCCACCGGCATATTGGAAGTGTTAGCAATTAAAATAGTACGTTGCATGATAGACTCGCCCGTTTTAGGATCAATTAATTCTGGAAACTCGTTAATAACGTCCGTCATCTCATTTCCACGTTCACCACATCCTACGTAAACCACTACGTCAACATCAGCATACTTAGCGATTTGGTGCTGAACGACCGTTTTTCCAGCCCCGAAAGGTCCAGGAACAGCAGCTACCCCACCCTTAGTGATTGGGAAGAATGTATCAATTACACGTTGTCCTGTCTTTAGTGGTGCTTTGGGAGTTGATTTAGCTTTATAAGGGCGTCCCAAACGAACCGGCCATTTTTGAACCATATTTAATTCATGTTCGCCTGATTCTGTTTCAACCACACAAACGGTATCTTCAATTTTGAAAGAGCCAGATTCGATGGATTTAATTGTTCCTTCAATGCCAACAGGAACCATAATGCGGTGCTCAATAATTTTGGTTTCTTGAACGACCCCAATAATATCGCCAGCTACCACATGGTCACCCACTGCTTTACGGGCTTCAAATTCCCAAACCTTGTCTCGATCTAAAACATCAATGTTACTTCCTCTTACTAAAAAATTACTCTCTGTTTTTTGCATGAAATCTTCTAATGGTCTTTGAATCCCATCAAACATCTTGGTTAATAGACCTGGTCCTAATTCAACTGAAAGAGGATGTCCTGTAGGTCTTACGATTTCGCCCGGTTTCAACATCGAGGTCTCTTCGTATACTTGAATGGATGCAACGTCTTGGTGCATTTCAATAATTTCACCAGTAAGTTGCATTTCTCCAACCAAAACAATTTCACGAATTGAGGAGTCTTTCATTCCTTTAGCCTTCACTAAAGGTCCTGAAATTTCTTGAATAATTCCAGTTGTCATTTTTTTCCTCCTTTTATAATATGTTCTGTCCGATTGCTTTTTCAACGTTGTCATTGACTTTGGCTTTACCTATTCCAAGAGATCCTTTATGAGTTGGAATTAGAATAACCGCAGGGGTTGGTAAAGTGTCAAAGTGACTAATCGTATCGGGTATTTCATGAGCTAGATTTTCTGTCAATAATACGACACCAATATTTTCTTCTTTTAAATCGTGTAGAATTTTTCTAGCTTCCTCGCCACTACTTGCTGGATAGACTTCAAATCCTAATAGTTTAAAGGCTAATACGACGTCACGGTTACCGATTACTGCTATTTTATATGCCATGAATAGGTCGCATCCTTTCTTTAATTAGTTGATTGTCTAAATTATTTTCTTTCCCAATTAAGATGAGACGTACGTTGTCACTCTCATTTTCCAAGAAATATAGATAAGTAAGTACTGGCATCGGCCCGAAGGCATCAAATGAGAATGATCTTAAAATCCGACTAAACTCGCCTTGAATTAAAGCATTTAGTTCAGTTGGGTTGACCTTTTCATCATTCAATTGATCCCAAACAGGGTCTAAATTAATCATGTATTCAGCTGTTTGATAAGTTTCAACTAAACCGTTCAAATCTTTTTCTCGCCAATTTTCAATGATATCATCACGACTCACTGCCCCTTGACTTGATAAAGAGGTGAAAATAAATGATGTACTTTGACCTTGTTTAAAAGCACGGACAAAAGTTAATAAATTTTGAAAATCAATTTTCATTTTTACAAATCGACTGAGTTCTTCATGCTTCATTGCATCGGCATGAGATCGGATATGTCTTAGATAGGCTGTATCCAAAATGACATCAATCGAATGGGTATCGCCTGTGTCTTCTACTGCTGTGATAGCGTCATAGACAGCTTCTTCTAATACAGGATGAAGGTCTTCATTTTGTCCTTTTGTAGACACAACTTGAGCAAGTTCCTCTTTTGAAAAACTGCCAATCGGAATGTACAAATGAGACAAATCTTCATCCAGATATTTTTCTTTAATTAAAAGCTTCAAATTATGATAAGTATATCTTAATGAGAAGATTTCGATTATACGCCTATCAGGTGATGCCTCAAGTAATTCTTCATATACATAAACCAAACGTTGTTGAATGATTGGCTCAAAACTACGATTTAAACGCACTTCCTCCGGAATAGAATAAGCCGTCTTACCTAAGTAGTCTAAAACAGCATCAGAATGGTCCATTTGTAATAACGTTTCATAGTCTGATTGACTGAGAAGTTGAGCTTCATAGAGGCGCAGGGTCGTATTTAAACCAGCATACTCTAATTCTTTCATTATAAGCCCCCCTTATGCTTTCAGTTGTTTTTCAAGTTCAATAAGCAGTTGAGGCTTCAGTTCATTAATAATATCTTCAAATAAATAATTCATATTCATCCCTTTTTGGGTAAGAATAAAACCAGATTTATCCGCAACGTTTTCGCCCCATTGCATCATATTATAATCTGCATGAAATTTATTCGCTTGATCATCAGAAATAAATTGACGTGATTTTTCACCGATTCTTAGTTCAAAAGCTTGATTTGAATCCAACTTTTGCATTGCCGCTTGAATCATTTGACCCAAATTATTAGCTATCGAATGGTTTATTTCTTCAGGAACGTCTTGGATAATTTCTTCTAATAATTTTTGCTTATGAGTAAGCTGTGAGTTGCGCAATTCATTAGCCAATGATTGCTTACGAATTTCAAATTGTTGCTCTTGCTTACGAATAAAGTTTTCTTTATCATGCTCAAATTGTTTATTAATCCGATTTTTGTAATCGTCCATTGCTTGGGACAACTCATTTTGAAGATCTTGAACTTGTGCTTCACCTGTGGCTTGAACTTTCCCTAAGATTTTATTTTGTAAAGTTTCAATGTTTCCCACAAGTTTGACCTCCTATCCTTGAACAAGTAAGAATGAGAATACGAATGCTAAAATTGCATAAGTTTCAACCATTACTGAATAAATAATTGCATTAATAACTTTTTCAGGACGTTTAGCCAAAATCTGCATACCTGCTGCAGCTACTTTACCTTGGTGAATACCTGATACCCAACCTACAAAACCAACAGGCATAGCAGCAATTAATAGATTAAGTCCTGTTTGTAGTTCCATGCCTTGTTGTAACTGTAAGAAAATTAAGAAGCCAATCGCAAATCCATAAAGGCCTTGTGTACCTGGTAGTAACTGTAAGATTAAAGATTGAACGAATTTTTCAGGTTGATCTTTAGTTAAAGCTGCAGCGGATGTACCTGCAGTACCAACCCCATTAGCTGAACCAAAACCTGAGAAAATAACTGCCACTGCTATCCCTAAAACGGCGAATAAATAACCACCATATTCTTGTAAAAATTCCATTATATTACCTCCTAGTAAATTTATTTAATATTAATGTATTTGCCTAAGTATTTTAATGGGGCAAAGGCTTGACCCCCAGCTTCATAGAATTTACCGAAGAACTCAACGAAGATTAAACGTGCAGAGTGAACATAAGCACTTAAGACCGTTAAGCCAAAGTTAAATAACTGTAAAGCAATGATTAATAGAATACCCACTGAAAATCTTGCTGCAGGAGGTAAATATGCCACCAAAATATTAAAGGCTAAGGCAATTGATCCTCCAGCTATACCAAGGGCCATTAGTCGACTATACGATACTAAATCTCCTAAATAAGAAGAGATGCCATACAAATCGTATAAACCGGCTCCGAAACCGGCAAATTTATTTTTACTTTTAATAATAGCTACTACCAAAATTGTTATGGCTGCAAACCCAGCTAAATATAGGCCTAATTGTTGTAGACTTTCAATGTTTAATAACATTGGTCCAAGGACTGCAATTAAAAAGCCAAATAGCATGATAATCCATGATAGTCCATCCTTAATTGCATCTAATCGATTACTTTCCCAATTTAGGAGTGTGTTTAGGATGAGTCCATGAATGATTTGGATAAATCCTAAACCAATCGACAAGGCCAATACCTGAATGACGTCTTCAGTAGGTGATAGCAACTTGAAAGGCAAGGATTCACCAAAAAACGACCCGTAAATTAAGCCCCATAGCAAAACAGCATATGATAAGAGATGGAAGAAACGTATGTTTTTTTTCATCCCTTTATCGATCGTAAAGAATTTTAATGGGATAAAGGTTCCTAACCAGAGTAAAATTCCATAACCTAAATCGGCAATCATCATTCCAAAGAATGTCCAATAATAAGGCGTTAAAGAGGATGTCGGGTCAAACCCCTTATATCCAGGTAGACCATACATTGAAGTAACTGTTTCAAAAGGTTCAACCAAAGGGTGATTTTTTAATTGAATGGGTACTTCTTCGCTTTCTTCTTCAGTTGGTGTCACATAATCTAAATAAACTTCTCCATTTAGCGCTTTTATAACTTCTTCTAAGCTTGCTTGAGCTTGTTGCTCTTCAATCCAACCTTCTAGAGCGAACAACTCCCCTTTGTTTAATCCTAATTCTGTTGCTTTTTGTCTTTCTACTTTGGCATAAAAAACTTCTTCAGCGATTTTTAATTGGTTATATTCTTGTCTGAAACTTCCCAATTCTTTTCTTAGATCTCTGGCTTTGTTTCTTAAGTTTTCCGCTTCTATATGGGATTCTTCTAGCAGTTTAACCGGAAGGTCTTTGAAGCGATAATCTAAGATCTGGAAGCGGTTTTGATTAAGAAATTGATTCACTTCGAAGGCATCATCCTTATCAAAAGCAACTGCCAGGCCAATTTCTTCTTTAGACTGATAGACCTCTTCCAGTGCAATTCGGTCTTCTTCTTTCAAAGCATTGTAATATTCATTATCCGCTGTTTGAGGAATTGTCCCTAATAACAAGCGTGTATAGCGATAATCTTTAGCGTAATCTGGAAGTGCTTTTAGATTGCGCCACTTATGATAAAAATCGGCTTCATTCTCGCAAATTTGAATTTGGGAATCAATTTCTTCTAGCATCTTTTTCTTTTCCCATACTTTATCAGTAATCTTCTTAGCTTGCTCATCCATTTGACTTTCTTCAATTTCAGCCATACTCATTTCTGGTAATGGCGTTAGATACTTGTCTTTAAAGGATTCAGCTGTTAGATAACTTTCTAAATATTTTTTTGCTGATCGGACATTTTCTAACTGATCGAGATATTCTGTCAGTTGTTTTGATTCCATTTTTGGCTCTTGGTCCAACAATTCAGAGTTAATTGTCTTCACTTGAATGTTTTGCATTTTTTGAAATGCCTGCATCAAGTCGTCACGATTTTCTTTCTCAACAATTGCTAAAACCTTAGCCATTTTAGCTATTGCCATATTTCTTTCACCACCTTTTCAGCAATTTTTTGCGTCAAATCCTCACGGCGGTTAGCAATATCGGATTCAATTTGAACAACCGACAATTGATTTTCATTTCTTAAGTCATTTTCAACCTCAAGAAATTGATGATTATATTTTTCTTTAGTCGTTTGTTTAAATTGAGCGAATTCCGAATCAACCTGCCTTTTAAATGTGAGTTTTTGATCTTCAAAGTTTTCTTGCATTTCTTGCAATTTTTTTTGATAATCAGCAACTTTTTCAGCACTTAATGCCTCTAATTCGTTAACTGTCTCAATTAAATTTGCCATTCGTTCACCACCCTTCTTTTCCTATTTCAAATAGGAAATAAATAATTAGCGACACTGATATTATAACATGAATTTTGATTCCGTTTCCAATATTATTTAGTTTGTGAAAAAGTTACTATGTATTAAAATGCTGTTTATTATCTCTGTTTACTCGTATATAATTGATAGATGAATAAAATAACGATTAGAAAGAAGGGTTCTAATGATCAAGTTGATTGCAACAGCTGAATCGATAGGACAAGCCAAAAAACTAATCGATCTTGGGATCGATCAAGTTGTTATTGGTGAGGAAGTATTTGGTTTGCGCTTGCCGGCTTATTTCTCGTTTGACGAAATGAAAGAGGTTATCGATTACGCCCACCAATACAAAAAAGAAGTCATCATTGCCATGAATGCTATTTTGCATAATGAACAAATTAAGCAAGCACGATCTTTTCTAAAGAAGATCAAAGAAATCGGTGCAGACCAAATTATGGTTGGCGATACTGGCTTAATTCAAATTCTTAAAGATGAAGACCTCTACTTACCATATATTTATAATGCTTCTGTTTTAATGACCTCATCCGGTCAAGTAAATTTTTGGGCCAAATATGGCGCTAAGAGAGCCTTTGTCGCAAGTGAAGTGCCATTTGTTGAATTAAAGGATATGTTAGCTGAAAGTCAAATTCCTCTTGTTTATCAAGTCTATGGCTCTACTTGTATTCATCAAAGTCGAAGACGCTTATTGAATAATTACTTTAACTATATTCATAAGGATGTTGAGGAGTTAACCGATCGTGATCTTTTCTTGTCTGAGCCTAATAAAAAGGATAGCCATTATTCGATCTACACCGATCAACACGGTACACATATCTTTGCCAATAAAGATTTAAATTTAATTGAATATTTACCCGATTTAGCAAATGTTCAACAAACGCATTGGTATTTAGATGGATTATTTACACCCGAAGAAGCGTTCAAACAAGTCGCAAGACATTTTATACGTGTGAAGGAATTAATTGAACAAGACCAAGTGACTTTAGAAGGACTAAAACTACATCGTGTAGCGGTTGAACAATATCACACTAAAAATCGGGAATTGGGTACAGGTTTCTTCTTATATGAAGCAGACCAGGTACAATAGGAGGCGCTTATGGAAAACTTAACTTTTAAAAAACCAGAATTATTAGCACCCGCAGGAACGCTCGAAAAACTAAAAACTGCGATTCACTATGGAGCAGATGCAGTATATATTGGCGGTAATGATTACGGACTTCGTAAAAGAGCCGGTAATTTTTCTTTTGAGGATATGGCTGAGGGAGTCGCTTTTGCCCATGCAAGAGATGCGAAGGTATATGTCGCTGCTAATATGGTTACTCATGAAAATGATGAGATAGGTGCTGGTGATTTTTTCCGGCAAGTAAGGGATATTGGCATTGATGCGGTCATTGTGTCTGATCCGACTCTTATGCAAATATGTGCCAGTGAAGCTCCGGGACTAGACATTCACCTTTCCACCCAGCAATCAGCTGTCAATTATGAAACCTTGAACTTTTGGCAGGAAGCCGGACTGACACGTTGCGTTTTAGGACGTGAGGTCTCTATGGCAGAAATTAAAGAAATCCGTGCTAATACGGATGTAGAAATCGAAGCTTTTATTCATGGTGCTATGTGTATATCTTATTCCGGTCGTTGTACTCTCTCCAACCATATGGCTAATCGTGACGCTAATCGAGGCGGCTGTTGTCAATCTTGTCGTTGGCACTATGGCTTATTCGAACTGCCTGAGTTGGACCAAAAAGTAATGGTGGGGGCAGGTGAACCGGGTATTAAAGAACCTTTCTCGATGTCAGCTGTTGATATGGGGATGTTAGACCATATCCCTGAAATCATTGAGGCAGGGATTGATTCGCTGAAAATTGAAGGCCGTATGAAATCCATCCATTATATCTCAACCGTTGTTAACGTTTATCGTAAGGCTATTGATAGCTTCTTTGCTGATCCTAAAAATTATGAAGTAAAAAAAGAATGGTCTGATGAATTATGGAAAATTGCTCAACGCGAGCTTTCAACTGGCTTTTATTACGACGCACCAAGTGAAAAAGAGCAATTGTTTGGCAAGCGTCGACGTCGACCAGAGTATTCCTTTATAGGGGAAGTTTTAGATTATGACCCTGATACAACCATCGCTACTATTCAACAACGCAATAACTTTAAAGTTGGTGAAACCATTGAATTTTATGGTCCTGGCATGCGCCGTCATCAAGAAACATTAGATCAAATGTGGGATGACACAGGAGCTGAAATCAAAGTGGCTCCTCACGCTATGCAAATTGTTACTATGAAAGTCAGTCAACCTGTTGCTAAGCACGATATGCTTCGTAAACACTTAAAATAAAACGAAAGCAACTCATAGATGATACCTACCACTTTTGCTGGATAAACAGTCAAAGGGTAGGTATCTTTCAGAGTTGCTTTTATTTAGCTATTATTTTTTCTAAGTGCTCAATGAAGTATTTCAAGACTTGAATACGGGCATAGCGTTTATCATTGCTGGCTACGATATACCAAGGAGCATATTCGGTATCTGTGCGAACCAACATTTCATTCATAGCCTCTAAATATTGTGGCATTTTCTCACGATTGCGCCAATCTTCAGCTGTTATTTTATAGTTTTTGGCTGGATCTTCTACCCGATCTTCAAATCTTTCATATTGTTCTTGACTATCAATATATAAGAAAAACTTCATGACAGCCGTGCCGTGGTCGGCCAAGGTTCTTTCCATTTGATTAATTTCTTCATAAGCGCGTTCCCAATCTCTTTCAGGGGTGAAATTTTCTACCCTCTCAACTAAGACCCGCCCATACCAAGAACGATCAAAAATAACCATCTGACCATCTTCGGGCATTTCTTTTTGAAAACGCCATAAATAATGAAATTTTTCTTCTATAGGGTCTGGTGCGTTAATTCCAAATATTTTATAAGAACGAGGATCAATGTGCCGGGTCAACCGCTTAATTGCCCCACCTTTACCAGCTGCATCCATTCCTTCAAAGGCTAAAACAATGGGGATTTTCTGATCATAGCATTGGTAAACCAATTTAGCCGCTTGCTCTTGTAAGTTAGCTAACTCCTTGTGGTAATCATCTTTTGAAAGACTCTTACTTAAGTCAAATTGGTCAAGAACATCGTAAACCTGATCACGATCTCTTTTAATCGCTTCATCCCTAGTCCGGCACTGAACGATCCGTTCTATACCACGATGAATTTCATCAATTACCGTCCCTAAGACCATTTTAGAAGCATATTTTTTGTCCTCAGCTGCAACGATATGCCAAGGTGATCGTTTATTATTAGTTTGGGTAAGAATCTTTTCAAACCATTCTTGGTGGTCTTGGTAGTTTTTATTTTGTTCATAGTCTACCTCAGATAACAAATGCTTTCCTTCAACTGTCTCTTCAAGTTTCTTGATGCGTTTTTTTTGTGTTTTTTCCGTTATATTTATGAAAAACTTAATAACAATCATACCGTTATTTATCAAAGTACTATCTAGTTCTGTTAATTCACGAACACGCTGCTCTAGTTTTTCATCATTTTTTTGATCATGATTAAAGACTTGATAGTAAAAGGAACGATCATAGACAACTATTTCTTGATTAGAGGGAATTTTTTGCCAAAAACGCCAAACAGAAGGATGCGCTTTTTCCATTTGATTGGCCTTGTCAAAGACTTCTACTCTCACATAACGTGGATCGAGTTCACGCGTTAAATCGTTGATCACATAGCCTTTACCTGCCGATTCCCAGCCATCAATTAAAATTAAAACTGGAATTTCAAGTCCTTTAACTGTTCGTTGTAATTGATCGAGCCTTTCACCCAACTCTGATCTTTTATAGTTATCAAAGCGTTGGTCATTTTTTTCAAAATCAAAGTCTTTTAACATGGATTCTCCTTCTTTCTGTAATATTGGTAAGCATCTCTAGGATCGCCATTTTCTAAAAAAATAATGCCACAAAACTGAAATCCTAGCTTTGCTAAAATATGTTTCATTGGTTGATTTTCCTCATGTGTGTCAATTCTGATATTCGAATAATGTTCCAAGGTCCAGTCTAATAATGCTTGCCCACTACCTTTTGCTGATGGTAAAGATGCTAGTCGATGAATAGTCACATACTCTTCATCATTCAGCCACTGTCCCTGAATGTTTTTATAAGTAGGGTCTTCACCTGCTAGCAAAGCCATCACTGCTAAAATTTCATGATCGAGCCTATCTTCTACTATATAAGAATGTGCTGAACGATAATCATTTAGAATGACCTCTCTGCCAGGATAGCCATCAATCCATTGATTGAGATTACCAGTAGCCAATTGAAATCGACGTGCTTGATCATAAATGGCTTGCAACTTATCGATATCTTTTAATTCTACTCGACGAACCTGCCAGTCACTTGTTTTTTTTATCTTACTCAAAAGGATCCTCCTCATATTCTACATGCATTAAATATAAACCTTGTGGAGGCGCTGTAGGACCTGCCTGGTTGCGATCTTTTATATCTAGAAGTCGTTGCATCTCGATAGGTTCTTTAAGGCCGTCACCTATTTGAAGGGAAGTTCCCACAATAATACGGATCATATTGTATAAAAATCCGTTCCCTTTAAAATCAAAAACTAACTCTTGATTAGGAATATCTAGATTAGCCTTTACTTCATATAAGTTTCTCACTTTATTCTCTTTATCTGTTTTAGTAGAGCAAAAACTTGTGAAATCGTGTTCTCCTTGTAGATAAGCTAAACCTTCTTGAATGCGCTCAATTTCAAAAGGATAACCATGGTGAGTGGTAAAATTTCGTTTAAAAGGATCTGGGAAAGCTTGAGTATCCACGCGATAGCGATAGGACTTTCCAATAGCATGGTAGCGGGCATGAAAATCTATCTTCGTCTGGTTACATTGAATAATACGAATGTCTTTTTCAAGAATAGAATTCAAAGCACGCAAAAGATTGATAGCCGGAATCGAAGCAGGAAAATCAAAATGGATCACTTGCCCCATGGCATGAACCCCTGCATCTGTTCGACCGGAACCTATAATTTTAATAGGGTTTTCTGGGCTTTTTTTAGCAATAAGAAGCAAGGCATTTTCAATTTTCTCTTGAATAGATATACCATTTTTTTGAATTTGATAACCGTGATAGTGACTTCCATCATATTGAACTTTAGCTACATAACGTGGCAAACTCCCACTCCTTTCCATCTCATTTAATTATAGACATTCTTTTCTTCATTATAAAGGCTAATGGTTGCCTAACAAAAAAACTCTCTCATTCAATTTGAATGAGAGAGAAAAAAGTAATGTGTTATTAATCTTTTAATTTTTTCTTTGAATACGCAAGGCTGCCTAAACCTAAGAAGGAAAGTATTGTTGCTACGATAGGATAAGCATGCTGACTCGTTTCTCCAGTAGCTGGTAAGACGCTAGCGCCTTCAGCATCAGATCCTACACCTTGATTCTTATCAAAACTTTCACCTTGCTGTGGTCTTGAACCAGCCTTAGGCTTCAAGTCTTTAGAATATCCCATTACAAGATTTTGCAATTCTAATAATTGAGCTTTTGTTAAATCGTTTAAGTTACTTGCCTCAATTTCATTCACTAAAGCTTGAGCTTTCTTAAGATCAAAATCTTTAGGCTTACGATAATCTTCGATATTCTTTAACTTATATTTAAACATTTCAAAGTAAGCATTGAAGTTTTTAATTTCTTCTGATAATTCGTCTTCTTTTGCTTGTTCTGGTTTTGTTGGATCAGTTGGACTGGATGGTTCTTTCGGACTTAAATGCTCATCATTTACCTTAGTACCCATTAGAATGATCTCTGTTTGAGCCGGACGAATAACTTCTCCGGTTAACGGATTCAACAACCCTTTAACTCCTTCTTGAATAGTTAATTCGATTCCTTCTAATAAATAAGAGTCTGATTTTTTATCCGTTTCAAAATCAATTTCTACTGGACCATATTCCACAACTTTATCAGTCGCGTCTATAAGAATAACTAATTCACCATCTTCATCGATATTAGCTTTTCCTTCTTGACCTTCTTGGACAACGTTCATTTCACCCACAGCTAAATCTGCATTAAAACGTTTCACAACTTTAAATGGAATAGCTTTTAAATCTCTTAATTGAACTGGGATAGATGTTGCTTCACTTTCATTACCAAAGTCATCATAAACAGTAAAGGTTAGCTCTTTTCCTAACTTAGATTTAGGAATAGTATATAAAACTTTTCCTTCGACTGGGATAGGATTTAATAGTGAATCGAATGTCTTATCTACGCGACCGATCATGTCATTATCCGCCCATAATTCAACATAGTTCATGTTATCACTGAAGTCGATCTCGAAGTATAATAAATCCTTATCTGGACCAAAGACTTGGTTAACTTTAAGTTTTGGCGCTTCAATATCTCGTCTTATTCTTTGAGCCACTTGCTGCTTAACTAATTTATCGTTAGGACTCTTAACATAAGCAATCATTTCAATACTGTAAACTTTATTTTCGGTTAACTTCTCAGTAGATATATCTTCCTTAAAGTAGATCATACCCTCTATTTCTTCAAAAGCGACTGGGTGATTTTCTATAATGATATTTCCGTCTTCGTCACTCACTCGATACTCTAAATAATGAAGCTCATTATAATTTGAGATTTCACCTGAAAGGTCAATGAATTCTTGATACTCACCATATGGCTGGAAGTACCAAGGGCTATTAGTAACAATTGATGGTAAGTCGGTTGTATCTAAGCCTTTTTCTGCAATATATTCTTCTGGATTGCTCGGAGCCTCACCATAAGCTTTGTTCTCTTCAGTTACCTCTGCTTCTGGTTCTTCTCCTGGTTTAATATCAGATCCTCTTTCGACTTCTTCTAAAGTACCATCAGCTAATAAGCGATATTGTTTAATATTTCGAGCGTTGTCATATACCCAAATATCTAAGTCTTTATCTTCAAAACCTTCTTCTAGATTAATTGTAAATGTTTCTTTTAGTAATTGTGGATTATCATTCTTATTAACTTCTTGCCAAGATACAGGTTGATCGCCACTATAAACCTCTACTGCAAAAATGCCAGATAAGTTATCTTCTACTGATAAAGTTACTTTGTTTTGTTCACGTTTGGCTTCTAACATAGCATCACTATTATCTAGTACAAACTTATACTCATAACGCTGTCTTTCAGCATCTGGCGCATCAATTTGTGCTTCGATTACATAATAATATTCACCTTCATCTACTTTCTCACCAAATGTATCGGTGAAATCCCAGCCAGTTCCCCAAGGATCTTGTAAGAATCGATATTGATCTTGGTATAAACGAGCAACTTTAAACATACGATTGATGATGGAAAGATCACGTATTTTTTCTCCAGCAGCATTTTCCACGTGGAAAGTTACATCGACTGCGTCACGTAAGAAAGCTAATTTCGGCGTTACTTTGTTTTCAAAGCCATCTTTCTCATTACTATTAACAAAAATCACCTTATCATCTTCAACTCGCCATGCATTAAAGTAATCCCAACCCTGTTCTAAACGCTTACGAACAAAGGCTGTTTTGTCGACACTACCATCCTCGTATTCAATCGGTAAGAAGTTGACATCTTTAGCGTCGGCAAAATCAATCATTTCATCAATAATCGGTAATTTATCCCATTCCCCCTTGAAACCAAAGAAAGGCAATGACAATTCAGTGGCTTTAGAATCAACTGGCTTGAAGAAGAAGTATCCTTGGACGTATTGATTTTGATCGATACCCATAGTTGAAATGATTTGTTCCATTGTTGCTGTTTGACCAGCTTTAACAGTAATTTCACCTAAACTCTCTTCCTTAATCGTTTCGGTTGTTTCTGTATAGCGACCTTCTTCATTAATCTTATCTTTTAATAAAACATAAGAAACAGTATAGGTCTGATCGTCTTTACCATAGTTTTTCAGTTTTAGATTAGCTACAAATTGATCTTGAACTTCTTTTATTTCAAGCTTTCCGTCTTCTTTTGTATCTGTCTCATTAGTTGCCACAACAGTCACAAGATTATCTAAGGCTTTTTTGATATTCGCAAGACCTGCACCTTGTTGAATAGGAGTGTAATAAGAAGCTCCCTCTTCAAGTGTATTTAACTTTGGAACGGCTGTATTCATTAAAATCAGCATTGCTAAGTCATCCTGTAATGGATCTTTTTCTTTCCCATTACGGACTAAAATACCTTCATCATAAAGTCTTTGCATTACAAGAGCAGCCATGCCCGATAAGTGAGGTGTTGCCATCGATGTTCCCGACATATTCTGATAACGATCATCACTCATTAAACTATAAATGAAACCACCTGGTCCGGCGATGTCCGGTTTTAATAGTAAGTCTGTAGAAGGCCCCCAAGAAGAAAACTCGCTGAGATTACCTGCCGTGAAAGCATCAAATGCTTGTAGTTCTTTAGAAATTTTGAAAAGGGCATCTTGATTAGAACTAGCAATTTCCTTAAGCTTCTGTCCAGACTCCTTAGTCACAAACATAATTGGAATATCTAAATTCTCTAAACCTGTCATTTCCATAGTATAAGGGCTTTCTAAATTATCATAAATAATTAGTCCTGCCGCATTGCGTTCTCTAGCTAACTGATATTTCTCATTAAATGAAGCATCCCCACGTTGGACCAGAACAATTTTCCCAGTAAAATCGACCTCTGCATTGTTGGTATCTTTATACAGTTCGTAATCTTCTACATTACCTTTGCCAAATTCTACAAGTGGTAATTCTTCACTGAATCCTTCAGGATAGGTAAAGGAGCCTGGGAAGTATTTAACTTCTTCTCCTGCTTTTACTTGAACATAGCGTTTCATTTCTTTTAAGTTATCGAATGAAGCAATCGACATGGAAGGATCCACACTGGCTGGATAGCCCATCGTGCTATTATCTGGATTTTTACCTAGTTGAGTATAATCTGTCCCCCAAGTAGCGTTACGGTCATTACCTGCTGCAATCATTGGAAGAATTCCTTTATCGCGAGCGTTTTGAACGGCTTTTGCCATTGGAGTATCACCCATAATGTTAAAGCCACTTGACATACCTAGAGACATATTAATGATATCAGCACCTAATTTAACCGAATCATCAAACGCTTTCATCCAAATGTCTTCATAAACTGTTGCGTTTACTTGATCTTCTGAGAAGGCTTTCATTAATAGTAATTGTACATGTGGCGCGATTCCACGAATACCACCCTCTTCTGGGTCACCATTCGCTCCAATCGTACCAGCTACGTGGTTTCCATGCTCATCTTTAGACTGTAAAGTGTCTACATTGTCAGCATAATTATAACCATATGCAATTTTATTAGAGTACCATTTACCTGGTAATCCTAATTTTTGAATCATTTCATTCATTTCTGCTTCATCATAACGTTTTTCGATATCATCAGCTAAAATGAAATCACGATGATAAGGATCAAAGCCTGTATCAATAACTGACACAACAATGTTTTCACCCTTATATTCTGTTTGGTAATCAGCTAATAAATCCATTCCAATTAAAGGACCAGAATTAATCATATTAGCTTCGGCTACTGGGCGTGTGTAACTTTGCGATACATTTACAGACAAGACTTGAGTCATCGACTTAAGTTGATCAATTGTAGCTTGGTTAGCTACAGCTGAGAAACCTGTAAATGAAGCTGAATATTCTTGTTCACCTTCTAAAGTAAGCCCTTGACCAGCGAGAAGATCAGTAATTTCTTTGATGGTTTTCTTTACTTCTTCTTCACTTTCTTTAATAGCTAACTGATAGAGTGTCTCGTCACGATAGTCTGCTCGATCAATAGCTGCTAGGTTATTGGTGCGCACAATTATCTTAACTTTATCTTCGGCTACTGCTTCATCATCTTTAGCTTCTGTTGTTTTAGTTGGCTCTGCTGTTTCTTCTAAGACTGTTGTTTCAACAGCTTCACTTGTTTCAACCGTTTCACTTGTTTCAACTATCTCAGTGTTTTCAATAGTCTCAGTTTTTTCAATTGAAGTTGATGTCTCCACTATTTCACTTGTCTCTATGATCTCTTTTTTAGGAATCGCTTTCAATTTTTCATTTGAAAATTCTTTCGCTTGCTGTTTTTCCTCCACTGAATTCGTGGTAACTTTTTGATCCGACTCCCTAGTAGTCTGTTGATGACTGTTTTCTTGAAGCTGAACTTGATCCACTTTTACTTCTTGTTCTTCAGCATTAACTTGATTAGCCTGTGCCATCATCATTAACGCAAGCCCACAAGAACTAAGCACCTTCAATCGATTATTCATAAAATTCCTCCTCAAACGTTTTCATATGGATACATTTTAACAGATTTTTTTTAAATTTGATAGTGAATATAAGAAATAAATGAGTGTTTTATTAAATTGTAAGGGCTTGATTTTAATATTGTTAAACTATTAAAAATCCCTAAACACTAGGTTTAGGGTGCAATAAGATTGTAGTTTTAAATTAAATATAAAACCGAATAGTTAGAATGATTACGGTGATTAAAATCATGACAATTAAAACAATCACGTCGTTGCGATCATAATCTAAGTAACGGTACTTTGTTCGCCCCTCAGCACCATGATACCCACGTGATTCCATGGCCGTAGCTAGTTCCTCTGCTCGATTAAAAGCGGAAACAAATAGTGGAACAAGTATAGGAACAATTGCTTTCATCCGTTCCATCATAGACCCTTCATCAAAATCCACTCCTCTTGAACGTTGAGCATTCATTATAGTTTGAGCCTCATCTAAAAGTGTCGGTACATAACGTAAGGCAATTGACAACATTAAGGCTACTTCATGCGATGGAAATCCAAAATGTGTTAAAGGACGCAACAGATGTTCAATACCATCAGTTAACTCAAGCGGAGCAGTTGTTAAAGTTAAAATGGTTGACATCATAATAATTAAGAACAAACGCATAAAGATATAAAAGCCGCCTAATAATCCTAGCGATGTAATCGAAATGGGTCCCCAATTAAAATAAACCTGTCCTCCTGTTGTAAACAATATCTGAAAAATGACCGTAAAAAGAATAATCCATAGCATAGGCTTTAATCCCTTAAAGAAAAAACTAAGCTTCAACCGACTCAATTTGATGCCTATTAACAATACTAGAAATAAAGTTCCATATCCTACTACATTATTTGCAAAAAAAACAAGTAAAATAAAATAGAAAGTAGCAATCAATTTAGTGCGAGGATCGAGCGCATGAATCCATGAATCAATTTGAATATAGCGACCGATTAATATCTTATCATTCATTAGCGCTAGCCTCCCAATCATTTTGTTGATGATTAATGTCAATTAGAATCTCTGCTAGTTGTTCTACTGTTAGAGGAGATTGCTTAATTTTTTTCATGAGATCTTCAGGAATTTTATCATCTAATAAATCAATAAACGCTAAAGTCTGTGGTAAACCTAATTGCTTTTCTCTCAACCATTCGGGATCAGAGAATACTTCTGAAGGAGTTCCTTGCTTAACAATCTGGCCATTTTCTAAAACCACCACATTATCGGCATACTTGGCCACATCATCCATCTGATGAGTAACTAATACGAGAGAAAGATGATAGTCCTTTTGCAATTGCATAAACATTTCCAGCATGGTGATTTGTCCCAGTGGATCCAGACCAGCCGTTGGCTCATCTAAAATTAAAACTTCTGGTTGCAATGCCAGTACACCGGCGATAGCAACTCTCCGCATTTGACCTCCACTTAAATCAAATGGTGACCGCTCAAAAAGTTCTTCATCGATTCCCACTAAACTTAGCATATCACGGGCAATTCGCTCGGCTTCTTCTTTAGAAACACCAAAATTTTGTGGACCGAACATAACATCTTTTAACACTGTTTCTTCAAAGAGTTGACTTTCGGGAAATTGAAAAACTACACCGATTTTTTTTCTTAGTGCTTTAAGGTTTTTATCTTTTGATTCGGATGTGATCACCCGACCGTCAATAATCAATTTGCCCCTAGTTGGTTTTAATAAGACGTTTAAGTGTTGGATAAGGGTAGATTTACCTGATCCTGTATGACCTATAATAGCTGTGACTTTTCCTTGTGGGATTTCTAAATCAATCCCTTTAAGTACAGGAACTTCAAAGGGGGTTCCTGGCGAATAAGTGAAATCTACTTGTTCAAATACGATTGAGATAGCCATTCTGCCATTTCCTCCTCTGTTAAGTAGTAGTCTGGGACATCCATTCCCTTTTCTTTTAGTTGCAAACGTAATTTCTCAGCAAAAGGAAGATCTAAACCCATTTCAATTAGGGATGTGCCCATAGAAAAAATGTTAGCAGGAATATCTTTATAAATTACTTTTCCTTCTTTTAAAACGATGATTTGATCAGCTAGACTGGCTTCATCAATATCATGAGTAATGGAAATGACCGTCAATCCATACTTTTCTTTGATTTCTCGAACGACTTCGACCACTTCTTTACGTCCTAAAGGATCCAACATAGCCGTTGATTCATCCATGATGATAATGTCTGGACGTAAAGCAACAACTCCAGCAATGGCAATTCTTTGTTTTTGCCCACCTGAAAGTCTTGCTGGCTCTTTTTTTAAGAAATCAAGCATTCGGACTTGTTGAACAGCTTCTTTTACGCGAATTTTCATTTCTTCACGATTGACCCCGTTATTTTCAAGACCGAAGGCCACGTCATCTTCGACAGTCGCACCGACGAATTGGTTATCAGGGTTTTGAAAGACCATACCAACTGATCGACGAATATCCCAAACAGTCTCTTCTTGTAACTTCATGCCTTTAACGTATATTTCTCCTTCGTAAGGCACTAGAAGACCATTAATCGTCTTTGAAAGAGTAGACTTGCCCGATCCATTCGGACCAATGAGCGCTACCCATTCCCCTTTATTGATACTTAAAGAGATATCCTTAATAGCGTCTTTCTCGGCGCCAGGATACTGAAAAGAAACTGAATCGATTCGGATAATTTCTTCTTTCATTATTGTCTCCTTAAAAGATATTCTTATATTAATAGTTAAAGTCGTTTGCTTTCCTTAACTATTAATACAAGTTTTATGTATAAAAAAAACACTTCAAGATGATAGCAGGATTGAGATTAGAAATTCGGCTAATCCCAATCCACCAATTATATTGGTTGCTATAGAGCTAGACTCCTCGATTATCTCTTGAAATCATAACACTCTCCATCATCAAAGTGAATTAGTCAACTTAAGAAATAGCGTTATCTTAAACTAGCTCTAAGATAACCATCGGTGCACCGTCGCCACGACGAGGACCTTTCTTAAGGATACGTGTGTATCCACCATTACGTTCAGCGTAACGCTCAGCATAAGTATCAAACACACGATTTAATACAGTCTCAACCACTACCTCATCACCTTCGATACGAGCATCTGCAATTTCATTGCGTAAGAATGCTGCTGCACGACGACGAGAAGCTAAATCACCTTTTTTACCCAGAGTGATCATTTTATCAACTGTCTTACGAACTTCTTTAGCGCGGGCTTCAGTTGTTTCGATACGCTCGTTGATAATCACATCTGTCGTTAAATCACGTAGTAAAGCCTTACGTTGTGAACTCGTACGACCTAATTTACGATATGACATTCAGTTTCCTCCTTTACTCTCTACTAGTCTTCTTCACGTAAGCTTAATTCTAAACCAGCTAATTTATTTTTCACTTCATCTAATGACTTACGGCCGAGGTTACGAACCTTCATCATTTCAGCTTCGGATTTATTAGTTAGCTCTTGAATTGTATTTATTCCGGCACGCTTTAGACAATTATAAGATCGAACAGACAGATCAAGTTCTTCTATCGTCATGACAAGAACTTTTTCTTTTTCTGCTTCTTCTTTTTCTACCATAATTTCAGTATTACGTGCTTCATCATTCAAATCTACAAAGATATTTAAATGTTCAGTTAAAATTTTTGCAGCTAAACTTAGAGCTTTTTCTGGACTTATTGACCCATCGGTCCATATATCCAATGTAAGCTTATCATAAATATTTCGCTGTCCAATCCGAGTATTTTCAACTTGATAGTTTACTTTTTTGATTGGAGTGTAGATCGAATCAATCGGCAATACACCAATTGGTGTATCTTCTCGCTTATTATGTTCACTTCGAACAAATCCACGACCATTTGACACATTCATTTGCATATTCAATTGAGCACCTTCTGCTAAGGTACAAATATACAAGTCAGGGTTTAGGATTTCGATTTCATTATCATGAATAATATCTGCTGCTGTTACTGTTTTAGGACCTGCAACATTTAATTCGATCACCTTATCTTCTTCTGTATGTGTATTGAAAGCTACTTCTTTTAAATGCAAAATGATGGTTGGAACGTCTTCAACCACACCTTTTATTGTAGCAAATTCATGAACTACGCCTTCAATTTGAACACTTGTAATCGCTGATCCTGGTAATGAAGATAACAAAATTCTACGTAATGAATTTCCAAGGGTTGTTCCATAACCACGTTCAAGTGGCTCAACGACAATTTTACCATACTTAGCATCGTCACTGATTTCAATCGTTCTAATATCTGGTTTTTCAATTTCGATCATCGATTATTTGCCCCTTTCAAAACGTTTGTCGCGATGATAATTTCGTTTCTAAACGGATTCTACACAATTATCATTATACACGGCGACGTTTTGGTGGACGGCATCCGTTGTGTGGAATTGGTGTAACATCACGAATAGCTGTAACATCTAATCCAGTTGCTTGTAATGAACGGATTGCAGACTCACGACCTGAACCTGGACCTTTAACAGTTACTTCGACTGTCTTCATGCCATGATCCATTGCTCCTTTAGCTGCAACCTCAGATGCCATTTGCGCTGCAAATGGAGTTGCTTTCTTCGAACCACGGAATCCAAGTGATCCAGCTGATGACCATGAAACAGCATTTCCATTCACATCAGTGATCATAACAATCGTATTGTTAAAGGTTGAACGAATATGAGCAATTCCTTTTTCAATATTCTTTTTAACACGACGACGACCTCTACGTGCTTGTTGTTTTGCCATGAATTTTAACCTCCTTTGTTAAGTTCTATCTAATTGGTTTCTTAGGACCTTTACGAGTACGTGCATTATTTTTAGTGTTTTGTCCACGTACAGGTAAGTTACGACGATGACGGATACCTCTTAATGAACCAATATCTTGAAGACGTTTGATGTTCATGCTGACCTCACGACGTAAGTCTCCTTCAACACGAATCTTATCAATGATTTCACGGATACGATCCAATTCGTCGTTCGTTAAATCTTTTACACGTGTATCTTCAGAAACATTTGCCTCTTCTAAGATTTTCTTAGCAGTTGAGTTGCCGATACCGAAGATATACGTTAAAGAAATAACCACACGTTTTTCGCGGGGAATATCTACTCCTGCAATACGAGCCATGCAATTTCCTCCTTCTTAATTATTATCCTTGACGTTGTTTGTGTTTTGGATTTTGACAAATCACCATAACTTTTCCTTTACGGCGAATAACTTTGCATTTTTCACAAATTGGTTTTACTGATGCTCTAACTTTCATTATACTCCTCCTTATTTCGTAGACTACTTAAAGCGATAGGTAATGCGGCCACGAGAAAGGTCATAAGGGGATAATTCAACAGTGACTTTATCTCCAGGTAGAATACGGATATAATTCATACGGATTTTACCAGAGACGTGTGCTAATATTTCATGACCATTCTCAAGTTCTACCTTGAACATAGCGTTCGGTAGAGTTTCCATAATAATACCTTCTACTTCAATTACATCATCTTTTGCCATTCACTTACCTCCTATGGACGAAGTTTTATAATTTACTTAACACTTCTTGAATCTTGCTATAAACTTGATCGATAGAATTTTCTCCACTCACTCGGTGCAACAATCCAAGTTCTTCGTAATAAGCTAGAATTGGTTGAATCGATTCCATTTGGAGATTAATACGATGAGCAACTTTTTCAGGTTTATCATCTTCACGTTGATAGAAGTCATGAGCGCCACATGAATCACATGTGTTCTCTACTTTTGGTGGATTATAAATCTTATGGTAACTTGCTCCACAAGATCCACAGATAATTCTTCCACTTAAGCGTTCTTTTAGAACTTCAGGAGCCACATCAATGTAAATAACGGCATCGATTTTAGAATCGAGGCTTTCAAGGTTGTCACTTAAAGCGCGGGCTTGTTGTAAAGTTCTTGGATAGCCATCCAACATAAAGCCATTTTCTTTTACGTCGCTTTGATTTAAACGTTCTTTAACAAGTCCGTTAGTAATTTCATCTGGAACGAGATTACCATTGTCGGTATATGATTTCGCCTCTAGTCCTAGTGGCGTCTCATCTTTAATCGCTTGCCTGAATATATCGCCAGTAGCAATATGGACAACCGGATAGTCTCGAGTAATTTGTTCACTCTGAGTTCCTTTACCAGCCCCAGGTAAACCCATTAATAATATATTCATTAATTAATCATCCTTTATATTTGTCTATTACGCAATTATAAATTCAAGAAACCTTGATACCGACGTTTAATCATACGACCTTCAATTTGCTTAGCTGTTTCAATCGCTACTCCAACTACAATTAGCAAACTTGTACCTGACAAAGCAATATTAGCGGGAACTTTCCAAATGAAGCTCACGACAATTGGTAATAGTGCAATCACTGTTAAGTAAATTGAACCTACACCACTCAAGCGATTAATTAAACGAGTAATATAATCTTCAGTATCTTTTCCTGGCCGTACACTCGGAATATATGCAGCTTGTTTCTGTAAGTTTTCAGCTACCTTTTCTGGATTCACTTGAATTAATGAATAGAAGAAGGTGAATGCGATTAAAAGAATTGTATAGAATACCGCACCATACGGATGCTGAATGTTTAATACCTTGCTAAGTAATTCCATCACGCCACCTTCAGGATTTGGATTAATTAAACCGATAATCGTTTGAGGCGTAGTTAAAAATGATGTCGCAAAGATGACTGGAATAACTCCAGCAGAGTTAATTTTTAGCGGCAAATGCGCCATATGTCTAGCGCCAGATACTTTTTTGGAGTGGTGGATCGGGATGCGACGCTGAGCCCTTTCCATTATGACGACAATGGTTGTCATAACAATAAGAGCTAGAACAACTCCTAAACCAATTAGAATATTGATTCCCAATTTGTCGCCAGCTCCAATGATCATCGTATTCACAAAAGCGACAACTTCCTGTGGAATTTGTGCTAGAATACCTGACATAATTAAAATAGAAATCCCATTACCGACACCCTTACGTGTAATTTGTTCACCTAACCAAACGAGTAACATGCTGCCAGCTGTTAAGACAAGAGCAATTGTTAAATAGGTGGAAGGTTGTGGATTCTTAATTAAACCTAAACCGGACATACGGTTTAAACCATATGAAAGACCAGCTGATTGGATATAGCCTATGACTATGGCTAAGTATATCGTCCACTGGTTTAATTTACGTCGTCCCACTTCACCTTGCTTGGCCCATTCAGTAAACTTTGGAATAATATCCATTTGTAAGAGTTGAACAATAATGGAAGCTGTAATATAAGGCGAGACTCCCATAGCAAACAGTGAATACCGGCCTAAGGCTCCTCCACCAAATGTGTTTAAGAGCCCCAAAAGACCATTACTTGCTATTGAATCTAAAACTTTCGCATTTACTCCTGGCATAGGGATATGCGATCCTAATCTAAAGATTGCTAAAATAAACAAGGTGAAAAGAATTCTTCTTCTAACATCTCGCGAACTAAAAGCATTCTTAATAAATGTGAACATTAGATCACCTCGATTGAACCGCCAGCTGCAGTAATAGCTTCCTCTGCAGTTTTAGAGAACTTGCTAGCTTGAACAGTCAATTTTTTCTCTAAGTTACCCTCACCTAAGATTTTTACTCCTGATAATTCTTTTTTAATAACACCTGATTCAATCAATAAAGCCGGTGATACAACGGTTCCCTCGTCGAACATATTTAATGTCTCAAGATTAACAATTGCATAGTCTTTACGATTAACATTAGTGAAACCACGTTTTGGTAAACGTCTGAATAGAGGTTGTTGTCCTCCTTCAAATCCTAACCGTACACCGCCACCTGAACGCTGTTTATGTCCGCCTTGTCCACGACCAGCTAATTTACCGTTACCTGAACCTTGTCCACGACCTACACGGTTACGTTCCTTGCGCGCACCTTCAGCGGGTTTTAATGTGTGTAATTTCATATTGGCACCTCCTTATACTAGTATACTAGATTTAAGCTTCTTTTACTTCTACTAAGTGACTAATTGTTTGGAGCATTCCACGAATAGCTTCATTATCAGGTTTTATAACGGTTTTATAAGTTTTTGTTAACCCTAAAGCTTTGGCAGTAGCTACATGATTCTTTTTACGACCAATTAGGCTACGTTTTAAAGTGATTTCTAAGTTTGCCATGGACTTTCCTCCTAACTTAATAATTCTTCTACTGTTTTACCACGCAATTGAGCCACTTCTTCAACCACTTTTAGTTGCTTCAAAGCTTCAACAGTCGCGCGAATCATATTAATAGGTGTATTAGAACCTAATGATTTAGAAGTTACATCAGCAACACCTGCTAATTCCATAACGGCACGAACAGGCCCTCCTGCAGCCACTCCAGAACCGGCTTGTGCTGGTTTAAGCAGAACGCGTCCACCACAGAATTCACCGATAACTTCATGAGGAATCGTTGTTCCTGCCATTGGGACAGTTACTAGGTTTTTCTTAGCCGCTTCGATTGCCTTACGAATTGCTTCTGGAACTTCTTGAGCTTTACCGGTTCCAAAACCAACGTGTCCTTCTTTATCTCCAACAACTACAAGTGCTGAGAAACGTAAACGACGTCCACCTTTTACAACTTTAGTTACTCGGTTAATCGCTACTACACGTTCTTCAATTTCACCTAAATTTTCTGGTTTAATATTAACCATCGATCGGTTTCCTCCTTTTCTTAAAATTCGAGTCCATTTTCACGTGCAGCTTCAGCTAAGGCTTTAACACGTCCGTGATAGATATATCCGCCACGGTCAAATACTACGACTTTAATTCCTTTTTCAGCAGCGCGTTCAGCAATTAATTTTCCAACTGCAGAAGCTTGTTCTGTTTTACTTGCCTTAGCTACTGACTCATCTTTACTAGAGGCACTTGCTAGCGTCACACCCGCTACGTCATCAATTAATTGAGCGTAGATGTTTGTATTTGAACGAAATACGTTTAAGCGTGGGCACTCAGCAGTACCAGAAATCTTATTACGAATACGATTATGGCGTTTTTTACGCGACTTATTTTTATCTGGTTTAGTAATCACAATGGTCACCTCTTTAATTTAATTTTGAATTTAATTTGATAAATAATTCGATTATTTACCAGTTTTACCTTCTTTGCGAATAACATATTCATCAACATAACGAATTCCTTTGCCTTTATATGGTTCAGGTGGTCGAATGCCACGAATATTAGCTGCTAATTCGCCAACTTTTTCTTTATTATAACCGTTAACAATGATTTGTGTGTTTGAAGGAACTTCAAATGATACACCTTCTGAAGCTTCAAACTCAACCGGGTGTGAAAGACCTACGTTTAGAACTAACTTAGTACCTTGTAATTGAGCACGATATCCAACACCAATTAATTGAAGTTCTTTTTTAAAGCCTTCAGAAACACCAACAACCATATTATTAATTAAAGAACGGGTTGTTCCATGTAATGAGCGATTTACTTTTGAATCGTTTGGACGGCTAAATGTAATCTCTGATTCATTAATTTCAATCTTGATGTTTGGACTAACTTCTCTAGTTAATTCACCTTTTGGTCCTTTGACAGTCACTGTATGACCATCCATTGAAACGGTTACGCCAGCTGGAATTGTTACGGGATTATTTCCTATACGACTCACAGGGGCTGCACCTCCTTTAATTTTATAAGTTTTACCAAATATAAGCTAACACTTCGCCACCAATACCTTGTTGACGAGCTTCTTTATCTGTTATCACACCATTTGATGTTGAGATAATTGCAATCCCTAAACCATTTAGTACTTTAGGAATATCTTCTGACTTAGCATAAATACGTAATCCTGGTTTAGAAATACGCTTGATACCAGTAATAACCTTTTCATCATTACGGCCATACTTCAAGAAGATAGTGATTTCATTTTGTTTGTTATCTTCAGTGATTTCAAAGTTTTTGATGAAACCTTCTCTTTTTAAGATTTCAGCAATCGCAACTTTAGCATTTGAAGAAGGTGCAGATACTATTTTATGTCCTACACTGTTTGCATTACGAATTCTTGTTAGAAAATCTGCAATTGGATCTGTCATTGCCATGTGGATTTACCTCCTTTGATTAATTATATATTTCTTACCAGCTTGCTTTTTTAACGCCTGGAATTTGTCCTTTATAAGCAAGTTCGCGGAAGCAAATACGGCAAAGCTTGAACTTACGGTACACAGAGTGCGGACGACCACAACGTTCGCAGCGAGAATACTCTTGAACCTTGAACTTTGGTTTGCGTTGGTTTTTAATTCTCATTGATGTTTTAGCCAAAGATAATGCCTCCTTTATTTCTTGAATGGCATGCCTAATTCTTTTAGAAGGGCATGTGATTCTTCATCAGTGTTTGCAGTAGTTACAACAACAATGTCCATTCCACGTACTTTATCTACATTATCGTAACTAATTTCCGGGAAGATTAATTGTTCTTTAACACCTAGTGTGTAGTTACCACGACCGTCGAATGCACGGCTTGAAATCCCTTGGAAGTCTCTTACTCGTGGTAGTGCGACCGAGATTAATTTATCTAAGAAATCATACATTCTTTCGCCACGTAAAGTTACTTTTGCACCAATCGGCATGCCTTCACGTAAACGGAAACCAGCGATTGATTTCTTAGCTTTAGTAATGATTGGTTTTTGCCCAGAAAGTAAAGTTAATTCATCCACTGCTTTTTCTAAGTTTTTAGCATTTCCAGTTGCGTCACCCACACCCATGTTGACTACGATTTTCTCAACTTTTGGGACTTGCATAATTGAAGAATAATTAAATTGCTCTACCAATTTTGGGGCAACTTCATTAAGATATTTTTCTTTTAAACGATTTGTCATTTAAAGTTCCTCCCTTCTAATTAATTGATAGTTTTATCTGATTTTTTAGCAAAACGAACTTTTTTGCCATCTTCAAAGCGGTAACCTACACGACTTGCTTCGCCAGTTTCTGGATCCACTAATTGAACATTTGATACATGAATCGCTGCTGGGAATTCTTCAATTCCACCAGTTTGTGTTTGACTTGGCTTACGATGTTTCTTCGCAATGTTAATTCCTTCTACAACAACTCTATCTTCACTTGGAATACTTTTAATAACCGTACCTTGTTTCCCTTTATCTTTACCAGAAATCACAAGGACTTTATCTCCTGTTTTAATACGCATGAACTGTTTCCTCCTTTTTCTTAAAATTACAGAACTTCTGGAGCTAATGAAACAATCTTCATGAAGTTGTTATCACGCAATTCACGTGCAACTGGTCCAAAGATACGTGTCCCACGTGGGCTCTTATCGTCTCGAATAATTACACATGCATTTTCGTCAAACTTAATATAAGAACCATCCTTACGGCGAGCTCCTGATTTAGTTCGAACGATTACCGCTTTAACAACATCACCTTTTTTGACAACTCCACCTGGCGTTGCGTGTTTAACCGTTGCAACGATGACGTCGCCTATATTAGCTGTTTTGCGCCCTGATCCGCCTAACACTTTAATTGTCAACACTTCACGAGCTCCTGAATTATCAGCAACTTTTAATCGACTTTCCTGTTGAATCATTTCGTTATCCTCCTTCCGATTTTCGCAATTATTAGATAATTACTGCTTCTTCAACAATTTCTAATAAACGGAAGCGTTTCGTAGCAGATAATGGACGAGTTTCCATGATACGTACGATGTCGCCTTCTTTAGCTTGATTTAACTCATCATGAGCTTTATATTTCTTAGAATATTTTACACGTTTACCGTATTTAGGATGAATTTTACGTGTGTCTACTTGCACAGTAATGGTTTTGTCCATTTTATCTGACACTACACGTCCTTGGTAAACTTTACGTTGGTTACGTTCAGTCATTTAATATGTGCCTCCTTTGTCGTTTTTACTTAGACAATTCTTGCTCACGCAAGACTGTTTTTATGCGAGCAATAGATTTACGTACTTGACGTAAACGGGCAGTGTTTTCTAATTGTCCTGTTGCTAATTGGAATCGAAGGTTAAACAATTCTTGCTTAAATTCTTTTTCTTTTTCAACCATTTCAGCAGTGGATAATTCTCTTATTTCATTAATTTTCATTCGATTCACCACCATATTCTTCACGTTTTACAAATTTTGTCTTGATTGGCAATTTATGGGAAGCTAAACGGAAGGCTTCTCTAGCGATCTCTTCGCTCACACCGTCAATTTCAAATAGAACTTTTCCACGTTTTGTAGGTGCTACCCATCCTTCGGGTGCCCCTTTACCTTTACCCATACGAACACCAATAGCTTTACTTGTATATGATTTATGAGGGAAGATCTTAATCCATACTTTCCCACCACGTTTCATATAACGTGTCATAGCGATACGGGCAGCTTCGATTTGACGGTTGGTAATCCAACCTGTTTCTGTAGCTCTTAGACCGTATGATCCAAAGTCAACTTGCTTTCCACCTTTTGCTTCTCCGCGCATTTTACCACGGAATTCACGACGGTGTTTTACACGTTTAGGTACTAACATGATTAATTTCCTCCTCTCTGAGAGTTATTTTTAGTTGGTAAGATTTCACCACGACAAATCCATACTTTCACTCCAAGTTTTCCATATTGAGTGTCTGCTTCTTCCCAAGCATAATCAATATCAGAACGTAGCGTATGTAATGGAACTGTTCCTTCAGTATAGTGCTCAGTTCTTGCCATATCCGCACCATTTAAACGGCCAGAAACCATCGTTTTAACTCCTTTAGCGCCAGCTCTCATCACACGTTGGATAGCTTGCTTTTGAGCCCGACGAAATGCCACACGGTTTTCTAATTGTTGAGCGATATCTTCTGCAACTAATTTAGCATCTAATGCTGGTTCTTTAATTTCAACAATGTTTAATTGAACTTGTTTGCCGGTTAATTTATTTAGTTCAGCACGTAATACGTCGACTTCTGATCCACCTTTACCAATTACCATACCTGGCTTAGCTGTGTTAACAGAAACTACAACGCGGTTTGCTGCACGTTCAATTTGAATAACGGATACAGAGGCATCAGCTAATTTCTTGTAGAGATACTCACGAATCTTGATATCTTCGTGTAAATAGTCTGCATATTGCTTGTCTGCGTACCATTTAGTATCCCAATCGCGGATGATGCCAACTCGCATTCCAATCGGATGTACTTTTTGACCCATTAATTAAGCCTCCTCTTTTTCTGATACCACAATTGTAATGTGGCTTGTACGTTTTAAGATCGGTGAAGCTGACCCTTTAGCACGAGGACGGAAACGTTTCATGGTTGGTCCTTCGTTAACGTATGCTTCACTTACATACAACGTTTCTAAATCTAAGTCATAATTATGTTCAGCATTTGCAATAGCTGACATTAATACTTTTTCTATAATTGGTGAACCAGCTTTTGGAGTGAACTTCAAAATAGCCATTGCTTCTCCAACTTGCTTGCCCCTGATAAGATCCATTACTAAGCGAGCTTTACGAGGAGCAATTCGAACTGTTTTTGCCATTGCTTTAGCAGATGTAATTTGTTCAGACATCTTATATACCTCCTCTTATTAGCGTTTCTTAGTTTTCTTATCTTGGTCAACGTGGCCTCTATATGTACGTGTAGGAACGAACTCTCCTAACTTATGACCGACCATATCTTCTTGGATAAATACAGGCACGTGCTTACGGCCATCATATACAGCAATTGTCATCCCAATAAAATTAGGGAAAATTGTTGAACGACGAGACCATGTCTTAATCACTTGTTTTTTCTGGGCATCTTGTTGAGCCTCTACCTTTTTCATTAAATGTTCATCTATAAAAGGTCCTTTTTTCAAACTACGAGTCACAATGTAGCCTCCCTTCAGAATTTATTGGTTATTATTTCTTACGTCCACGAATAATTAATTTGCTAGATTTCTTCTTAGCGTTACGAGTTTTAACACCCATAGCTTTTTTACCCCATGGTGTCATTGGTGATGGTCGACCGATTGGAGTACGACCTTCACCACCACCGTGTGGGTGATCGTTAGGGTTCATTACAGATCCACGAACAGTTGGACGTTTTGATAACCAACGAGAACGTCCTGCTTTACCAATATTAATCAATTCGTGTTGTTCGTTACCAACTGTTCCGATCGTTGCACGGCAAGTTGATAAGATCATGCGTACTTCACCTGAGTTCAGACGAACTAGAGTGTATTTGCCTTCTTGTCCTAAAACTTGAGCACTTGTACCAGCTGAACGAATTAATTGTCCACCTTTTCCTGGTTTTAATTCCACGTTGTGAATAACTGTACCAACCGGAATATTAGATAGTGCTAAAGCGTTTCCTATTTGGATATCCGCATTGTCACCGGACTCAATTTTTTGGCCTACTTTAAGGCCTTTAGGTGCTAGAATATATGTTTTAACACCGTCTTCATAATGCACTAGAGCAATGTTAGCAGTACGATTTGGATCGTATTCAATTGTTTTAATTGTTCCGACTACTCCATCTTTATTACGTTTAAAATCAATCACACGGTAAGCACGTTTATTTCCACCACCGTGGTGACGTACGGTTATTTTTCCTTGACCATTACGACCTGCACGTTGTTTTTTTGACTCTAACAAGCTTTTTTCAGGTGTTTTTGTAGTGATCTCTGAAAAATCATATCCAGTCATGTTACGACGTCCATTAGTCGTCGCTTTATAATGTTTAATTGCCACTGCGTTACCCTCCTATTTTAATATTTTCCAGAATTACTCAGCGTCTTCGCCAAACAATTCGATCCGGTTTGAATCTTCTGTTAAGGTAACCACTGCTTTTTTGTACTTACGAGTGAAACCTTGATAACGTCCCATTCTCTTTGTTTTTCCATCTACATTAATAGTATTAACTTTCGCTACTTTAACACCTTCAAACATTGCTTCAACAGCTTGCTTGATGTGAGTCTTATTAGCACGACGGTCAACTTCGAAAGTATATTTATTATCATCAATGGCTAGCATTGATTGTTCGGTAATTACTGGACGTAATAAAACTTCTGATAATTGCATTATGCTAAAGCCTCCTCTACTGTTGAAAGCGCAGCTCTTGTAATTAAGATACGATCCGCATTAATTACATCTAAAACATTCACATTCAAATCATCAATCACTTTTACATTTGGAATGTTACGTGCAGATAAGTACGCTGTTTCATTTGCACCTTCTAAGATTAATAATGTTTTGCTATCAATATTTAAGTTGTTTAATACCGCTTTGAATTCTTTTGATTTTGGTGCGTCAAAGACTAATTCATCAACAACTGTTAACTTCTCATCCATAACTTTTTGAGATAGTACAGAGTTTAAGGCTAAACGACGCATTTTCTTAGGTAATTTGTAACTGTATGAACGAGGTGTTGGTCCAAAGACAATTCCACCGCCTACCCACTGTGGTGATCTAGTAGAACCTTGACGCGCACGTCCAGTTCCTTTTTGTCTCCACGGTTTACGTCCTCCACCGCTAACGGCTGAGCGATTTTTAACCGCGTGAGTCCCTTGACGTAGTGAAGCTCTTTGCATTACGACTGCTTCGAAAACTACCGCTTCATTAGGTTCAATTCCGAAGATTGCTTCGTTTAATTCAACTTCTCCTGCTTGTGTTCCATCTTGTTTAAATAATGTAACTTTTGGCATTTGCTCGTTCCTCCCCTCTTAGATATTATTTAACTGTTTTAATTGCTTGTTTAATTTCAACGAGTGACTTCTTAGCACCTGGAACGTTTCCTTTAATAAGAATCACATTGTTTTCGCTATCTATTGATACGATTTCCAAGTTTTGAATAGTGATACGTTCGCCACCAGTTTGTCCAGGTAATTTTTTACCTTTAAACACTTTAGAAGCGTCTGACGCCATACCCATTGATCCAGGACGACGGTGGTAACGAGAACCGTGAGCCATAGGTCCACGAGATTGTCCGTGGCGCTTAATAGCTCCTTGGAAACCTTTACCTTTGGATGTACCCGTCACATCGACGATGTCACCAACTGCGAATGTTTCAACTGTGATTTCTTGCCCTACTTCATATTCTCCTAGCTCAACATCACGAAATTCGCGAACGAAGCGCTTAGGAGTAGCATTAGCTTTTGCTACATGACCCTTATGTGGTTTGTTAGTCAATACTTCACGTAAATCTTGGTATCCTACTTGAACTGCTTCATAGCCATCTGTTTCAACTGTTTTAACTTGTAAAACAACGTTTGCAGGAGCTTGGATAACAGTAACAGGAATTAATTCACCATTTTCAGTAAAGTATTGAGTCATTCCGACTTTAGTTCCTAAGATTCCTTTGGTCATGAGTACACCTCCATTATTTTATTTTTTATAATTTGATTTCTACGTCCACACCGCTTGGTAAGTCTAACTTCATTAAAGCGTCTACTGTTTTAGCAGTAGGGTTAACGATGTCAATCAAACGTTTGTGTGTACGCATTTCGAACTGCTCACGAGAATCTTTATACTTGTGTGTTGCACGAATAACTGTATAAACAGAACGGTCTGTTGGTAAAGGGATTGGACCCGATGTCTTAGCCCCTGTTCTTTGAGCAGATTCAACTATTTTCGCTGCAGAAACATCAAGAGCACGGTGCTCATAAGCTTTTAAGCGAATACGAATTTTTTGATTTGCCATTTTTATTTCCTCCTTCGTCAATATAAAATATGTGACTTGCTCCACAAGAATTTCTAACAAACCAGCCCTTGGCAACTTGGCCTGGCGTGTCACAACCTCTCGTTTCACTGCATATCTCCCTCTTCTCGAGGGATTGTGCCCATTTCGGGGCAGAACCCTCCAATTGACACAACCGATATTATACCGAAGATAGATTGCTAATGCAAGCGATAATCAAAGCTTTCTTGAGTATTTGTTAAACGTAAATGATAATGTCTCAAGAGAACACAAATCAAAATGTCCCAC